>NZ_JBFAYB010000010.1:0-98595 GCF_040681075.1 Streptomyces sp. NPDC051907
AACACGTAGCCCCAGCCGCCGTGGCGCTATTTTTCACGTGAAACATCGCCCCTCGGCGTATCTAGTGGCCGCCCATGTTTCACGTGAAACATGGGCGCCGATGCGCGCTCAGCCCTGTGTCGCCCACCACTCCTTGAGCGCCGTGACCGCCGCGTCCTGCTCCATCGGTCCGTTCTCAAGCCGAAGATCCAGCAGGAAGGCGTACGCCTTGCCGATCACCGGACCGGGACCCACGCCCAGGACCTGCTGGATCTGGTTGCCGTCCAGATCCGGGCGGATGGCGTCCAGCTCCTCCTGCTCCTTCAGCTGCGCGATGCGCTCCTCGAGCCCGTCGTACGCCTTGGAGAGGGCGCCTGCCTTGCGCTTATTGCGCGTGGTGCAGTCCGAGCGGGTCAGCTTGTGCAGCCTGCTCAGCAGCGGCCCGGCATCGCGTACGTACCGCCGCACCGCCGAGTCGGTCCACTCGCCCGTCCCATAGCCGTGGAAGCGCAGATGCAACTCCACCAGACGGGAGACGTCCTTGATCATCTCGTTGGAGTACTTGAGCGCGGTCATCCGCTTCTTGGTCATCTTCGCGCCCACCACCTCGTGATGGTGGAAAGAGACCCGACCGTCCTTCTCGAAGCGGCGCGTCCGCGGCTTGCCGATGTCGTGGAGCAGCGCGGACAGCCGGAGCACCAGGTCCGGGCCGTTCTCCTCCAGGTCGATGGCCTGCTCCAGGACGATCAGCGAGTGGTCGTACACGTCCTTGTGCCGGTGATGCTCATCGCTCTCCAGACGCAGCGCGGGCAGCTCGGGGAGCACATGGTCGGCCAGACCGGTGTCGACGAGCAGCGCCAGTCCCTTGCGCGGGTTCGCGGAGAGGATCAGCTTGTTCAATTCGTCACGCACGCGCTCGGCGGAGACGATCTCGATGCGGTCCGCCATCTCCTTCATCGCGGCGACGACCTCGGGGGCCACCTCGAAGTCCAGCTGCGCCGCGAAGCGGGCAGCGCGCATCATGCGCAGCGGGTCGTCCGAGAAGGACTCATGGGGCGTGCCCGGGGTGCGCAGGACGCGGTCGGCGAGGTCCTGCAAGCCGCCGTGGGGGTCGACGAACTCCTTCTGCGGCAGCGCGACGGCCATCGCGTTGACCGTGAAATCGCGCCGTACGAGGTCTTCCTCGATCGAGTCGCCGTAGGACACCTCGGGCTTGCGGGAGGTCCTGTCGTACGCCTCTGAGCGGTATGTGGTGACCTCGACCTGAAAGTCCTGAATGGTGTCCCCGACCTGGGCCCGCTTCTGCGACCCGACCGTGCCGAAGGCGATCCCGACCTCCCACACCGAGTCCGCCCAGGGACGGATGATCTTCAGAACGTCCTCGGGACGGGCGTCTGTGGCGAAGTCGAGGTCATTGCCGAGCCGCCCGAGCAGTGCGTCCCGGACCGAGCCGCCGACCAGGGCCAGATTGAATCCGGCCTCCTGAAAACGGCGGGCGAGGTCGTCGGCGACTGGGGAGACCCGCAGCAGTTCGCTGACCGCGCGGCGTTGCACCTGGCTCAGTGCGGTGGGGTTGTCTTCATTGGCGTTCGGCACAACAGAAAAGGGTACGTGCCCGGGCCGACCGGAGCGCCCCTGTTTATGGCGGCCCCAGAGGTGCCTTCCGATCATGTGGGGCACTCCGCGGCACTTCGGCGCGGCGCACCTCGTTACCATGCGTGGACGCAAGAACCGAGAACGACCAGCGGCAGCAGACGACGAGGGACGGGCGAGCGCGTGGCCGAGGCGGCAGACTTCCAGGGGATGAGTCCTTCTCCTGCCCGCCGATGGCTGCGTCGCACAGCCTCCTTGTTCCTCGGCGCTCCGCTCTTGGCCGGCCTGCTCTACGGCGGCCCGGCCACGCCCGCCGCTGCCTCCGAGCACACGGTTCAGGAAGCCACCGGCTCCCGCACCGTCGATGTGTCCCTCGACACGCTCACCCCGACCGCTCCGGAGAAGGACGACACCCTCACCGTCTCCGGCACAGTGATCAACAAGGGCAAGCAGACCGTCACCGACGCCCAGATCGATCTCCGGGTGGGCCCGAAGCTGTCCGGCAGGAGCGCGATCGACACCGCGGCCGAGCGGACCGGCTTCTCCTACGGGGTGGATCCGTCGCCCATCGGCGGCAAGCACACGGTCAAGATCCCCCGGCTCCCCGCCGGCATCAGCCAGGACTTCACGCTCTCCATCCCGGTCAACGACCTCGAGCTCGACGAAGAGGGGGTCTACCAGCTCGGCGTCTCCCTGTCGGGCCAGACGCCGAGCGAGCCCTCGAGCCGCGTTCTGGGGATCGAGCGGACGTTCCTCCCCTGGCAGCCCGAGGCCACGGAGAAGAAGACCCAGCTCACCTATCTCTGGCCGCTCATCTCGTCGACTCACCTCACCGCGGAAACCGGGTCGGACGAGCAGCAGACGCCTGTCTTCGAGGACGAGACGCTGGCAAAGGAGCTCGCCCCCGGCGGACGCCTTGACCAGCTGGTCTCGCTGGGCAGCGAGCTGCCCGTCACCTGGGTCATCGATCCCGACCTCCTGGCCACGGTCGATGCGATGACCAGGAACTACCAGGTCAAGAGCGGTACCTCCACCGTCGCGGGCAAGAACCAGGCCATCGCCAAGCGGTGGCTGAGCGCCGTCGAGGCCGCCGTACAGGGCCGCAAGGTGGTCGCGCTGCCCTTCGCCGATCCCGATCTGGCCTCCCTGGCCCACCGCGGCAAGAACGTCTCCGGCTCACTCAGCCATCTGCAGCCGGCCACGGAGGTGGCCGAGACGACGGTGGAGACGATCCTGCATGTGAAGCCCTCGATCGACTTCACCTGGCCGGTGGACGGAGCGATCGACTCCTCGATCGTCGACGTCGCCACGTCGGCGGGCGCGCACAAGGTGATCGCGCGCAGCGACAGCCTCGAGGACGATCTGACCTACACGCCTACGGCCGCACGGCCGATCGGCGGCGGTACGACAGCGGTGGTCGCCGACGCACGGCTCTCCACCGCCTTCCAGGGCGACATGCTCCGCTCTGAGAACTCCACGCTCGCGGTCCAGAAGTTCGCGGCCCAGTCGCTGGCGCTCACCCTCCAGCAGCCGGAGAAGCAGCGGAGCATCGTGGTGGCCCCGCAGCGGATGCCGACCGCGGCCCAGGCACAGTCGATGGCGAACGCACTGCGGGCCCTCGACTCGCAGCGCTGGACGCAGCCTCTCGACCTGATCGCGGCCGCCGGCGCCAAGCCGGACGCGGGGGCCACCACCAAGGTGCCCGCCGCCTCGCGCTACCCCGAGGGGCTGCGCAAGCAGGAGCTGCAGGTCCAGGCGTTCCAGGACATCCGCAACACGCAGAACACCCTCGACAACTTCAAGGTCATCCTCACGGCCCAGCACCGGGTCGTGACGCCCTTCGGCCGGGCCATCGACAGGGAGATGTCCTCGTCGTGGCGAGGCCACCAGGGCGAGGCCAAGCTGTACCGCGGCAGCGTGAGCGGCTACCTCCAGAGCCTCACCGAGGAAGTACGGCTGATCGAGAAGTCGGACGTGACCCTTTCGGGGCGCAGCGCGACCATCCCGGTCACCGTGCAGAACAAGCTGGTCCAGGGCGTCGACCACCTCGTGCTCCGGCTCCGCTCGGATATGCCCACCCGCCTGAATTTCGGGCAGGACAAGGGCATCACCGAGCAGCCCATCACGGTCGCCGGCGGCCACAGCCAGTCGGTGAAGTTCACGGCGGAGGCCAACGCCAACGGCCCGGTGTCGATGACGGGCCAGCTCTACACCGAGGACGGCAAGCCCTACGGCAAGCCCATGAAGTTCACGGTGAAGGTGTCCGAGCTCACTCCCACGGTGATGCTCGTCCTCGCCGGAGGCGTTCTGCTGCTCGTCCTCGCGGGTGTCAGGATGTACAGCCGACGCAAGCGCGCGGCGGCCCGCACCGCGGCCGCGCATGCGGCCGAGACGGCAGAGACAGCCGAGGACACCGCCGAGGCCGGCGCCCCCGAAGCCGATGCCCCCGAAAGTGGCATCGACAGCCCTGATCCCGGGCAGGCGAGTGACCCGACACCGGACACCGAACCGGAAAGCGGCGACCCGTCGGGCACGGGTGAGAAAGTGGACCGTTGAGCGATGTCGTGGCCGGCCGGCCGGGGACGATGAGGTGGGGTAGCAATGAACGCGCCGTACGACGGTGACCGCGGTCAGGACGCGGGCAGCGCTGCGCCCACTCCTGGCGCGGACCCCCAGCGCCCTGTGCCGGGCCAGGGCGCTCCGCCGCCCCGTCCCGCCGCTGATCAGTACGCCCAGGACCCCTATGTCCAGGACGCCTACGCCCGCGATCCCTACCAGGCGCAGGACCTGTCCGCTCAGGACCCGGTGACCGAGGCGCTCTACGACCGCGCGTCCCACCCTCCGCCGCCCCCGGGCACCTACCAGGACCCGCAGCCGCTCTACCAGCAGCCTGCGGCCTCTCAGTACGCCCCGGACCCCCGGATCTGGGCGCAGACCCCGCCGCCCGAGCCGGACGGCCCCTCGCGGCACCTGCCGTACGGGGACGATGCGCGGACCACCCAGTTCACGGGCGTCGACGAGCTGGTCACCCAGGCCGGCGAGGAGGAGCCCGAGCCTGACGCGTTCGCTCACCTCTTCCGCGATCAGCAGGCCTCCCCCCAGCCCGCCGCTGTGGCCCCGGAGCCGCCGCCCGCGCCTCCGGCCCCCCAGAAGTCCGGCGGCCGGGCCTCCAGCCTGCTGAAGTCCAGCGCCATAATGGCGGCCGGCACGATCGTGTCCCGACTCACCGGCTTCCTGCGGACCCTGGTGATGGCCGCCGCCATCGGCGTCGGCACGCTCAACGACTCGTACCAGGTCGCCAACGTCCTGCCGACGATGATCTACGTCCTGGTCGGCGGCGGCGCCCTCAACGCGGTCTTCATCCCCCAGCTGGTCCGCGCGATGAAGGACGACGACGACGGCGGCGAGGCGTACGCCAACCGGCTGCTGACCCTGGTGGTGACGCTGCTGGCCGGCGTCACGATCGTCTGTGTGCTGGCCGCACCGGTCCTCATCCGCATGATGTCGACGCCGATCGCCTCCGACCCGCAGAAGATGGAGGTGGCGGTCGCCTTCGCCCGCTACTGCCTGCCCACCATGTTCTTCATGGGCCTGCACGTGGTGCTCGGCCAGATCCTCAACGCCCGCGGCCGCTTCGGCGCGATGATGTGGACCCCGGTCCTCAACAACATCGTGATCATCGCGACCTTCGGCGCGTTCATCTGGGCGTTCGGCAGCTTCACCGAGTCGGGCGTCAACGCCGGGAGCATCACCCCGGAAGCCGTTCGCCTGCTGGGCCTGGGCACGCTCCTCGGCCTCGTCGTCCAGGCGCTGGCGATGATCCCGTACCTGCGCGAGGCCGGCTTCACGATGCGGCTGCGCTTCGACTGGAAGGGCCACGGCCTGGGCAAGGCCGTCGGGCTCGCCAAGTGGACGTTCTTCTTCGTCCTCGCCAACCAGCTCGGCATGGTCGTCGTCACCCAGCTCGCCACCGCGGCCGGCTCGCTCGCCGAGGACAAGGGCTTCACCGGCGCCGGCATCACGGCCTACAACTACGCGCTCCTGCTGTGGCAGATGCCACAGGCCATCATCACGGTCTCCGTGATGACCGCCGTGCTGCCGAGGATCTCCCGCTCGGCCAGCGACGGAGACCCCGCCGCGGTCCGAGACGACATCTCCTACGGTCTGCGGACCTCAGCCGTCGCGATCGTCCCGTGCGCGTTCGCCTTCCTCGCCCTCGGCGTGCCGATGGCGACGCTGCTCTACGCCGGCTCGGGAGCCGACGGCGCCCGAGGCATCGGCTTCGTCCTGATGGCCTTCGGCCTCGGCCTCATCCCGTACTCCGTGCAGTACGTCGTCCTGCGCGGTTTCTACGCCTACGAGGACACCCGGACCCCCTTCTACAACACCGTCATCGTCGCGGCGGTGAACGCGGCGGCCTCGGCCCTGTGCTTCCTGGTGCTGCCCTCGCGGTGGGCGGTCGTGGGCATGGGCGCCTCGTACGGCCTCGCCTACATCGTGGGCGTTGGCGTCGCGTGGCGCAGGCTGAAGAAGCGGCTGGGCGGCGACCTGGACGGCGCTCACGTCATGCGGACGTACGCACGTCTGTGCATGGCCTCCGTCCCGGCGGCGATCGTGGGCGGCGGGGTCGCCTTCGCCGTCACCAAGACACTCGGCAGCGGCGCCGCGGGCTCGTTCGCCGCGCTGACCGCCGGTGGAATCGCACTTCTGGGCGTCTTCTTCGTCGCGGCGAAGCGGATGCGCATCGAAGAGCTCAACGCCATGGTCGGCATGGTCCGCGGACGTCTCGGACGTTAGTGGCGACCGCACACTGCACAACCATCGGCTGGCGCCGTGTGTCGTGCATAGCACCGGACTGTGGGCACAATTGGCATGGCTGTTGGATATGGCGCAACGGATGGGGAGGCAGGAACGACGGTGGCGGAACGTAGCACGGCTGCCGTCGACGTGGCCGACAACAGCGGAGACGACCCGCTGACCGCACAGGCGGGCAAGGCCACGACCGACGGGGCGGCGGAATCCCAGGACTCGGCGGAGAAGACCGCGCCGGACACCAACGGCGAACGCCAAGGCGGCGAAACCGCCATCGCGACGCCCGAACTGCACAGCGGGCACAAGCTCGCCAGACGCTACCGACTCGAGGAGTGCGTCACCCGTCTGGACGGTTTCAGCAGCTGGCGTGCAGTCGACGAGAAACTGCGCCGCGCTGTCGGGGTTCATCTGCTCCCCGCCGACCACCCGCGGGCCCGCTCCGTCCTCGCGGCGGCGCGCTCCTCGGCGCTGCTCGGCGACCCCCGGTTCGTACAGGTCCTGGACGCCGTCGAGGAGAACGACCTCGTCTACGTCGTCCATGAGTGGCTGCCCGACGCCACCGAGCTCACCGCGCTGCTCGCCATGGGCCCGATGGAGCCGCACGACGCCTACCAGCTCGTCGACCAGCTCTCCCAGGCCATGGCCGCAGCCCACCGCGAGGGCCTGGCGCATCTGCGCCTCACCCCGGGAGCGGTGCTGCGCAGCTCGACGGGGCAGTACCGCATCCGCGGCCTCGCCGTGAACGCCGCCCTGCGCGGCATCACCGCGGACGGCCCGCAGCGCACGGACACTGAGGCCATCGGCGCTCTGCTGTACGCCGCGCTGACCCAGCGCTGGCCGTACGAGAACGACGCCTACGGCCTCTCAGGGCTGCCCAAGGGCGTCGGGCTCATCGCCCCCGACCAGGTGAGGGCCGGCGTCCACCGCGGGCTGTCCGAGCTCGCCATGCGCGCTCTGGTCAACGACGGCGCCACGGCCTCCCGCCAGGAGCCGCCCTGCACCACCCCTGAGGAGCTGGCGAAGGCCGTCGCGGCGATGCCGCGCATCCGTCCGCCGGAGCCTTCCTTCACCTCTCCGCCGGACTACCAGCGCACGACGTACCAGCAGGGCACCTACGGCCGTCCTGCGCACCGCCCGGGCTCCGCCACGACCCAGGCGGTGCCGACCCCTCCCGCACCGCTCCAGAGCCGCACAGGCAGGGTTCTGAAGTGGGCTGTGGCATCGCTTCTGATCGCCGCCCTGGGGCTGGGCAGCTGGCAGATCGCCGACAAGCTGATCAAACCGGACAACAAGCCGGTGGACCCCGGCACCACGCAGTCCAATCCGGGCGGCGAGAAGAACCCCGACGTGAAGCCCGTCAAGCCGATCCCCATCGTGGCGGCTCGCGACTTCGACCCGCTGGGGGACCAGTCCGAGAAGCCGGACGGGATAAGGAACAGCTACGACGGGAATCCGTCGACGTTCTGGAACACCGACGGCTACATCCGCAGCAGCGACTTCGGGGGCCTCAAGTCGGGCGTCGGGATCATGCTGGACCTGGGCCAGGTCCAGCAGGTCGGCTCCGTGAACGTCTCGTTCCTCGGCGGAGACACCTCCGTGGAGCTGCGGGCGGCCTCGGAGAGCGCCCCAGCCCAGCCGACGACGCTCGACGCCTTCACCAAGGTGGCCCAGGGGACCGGCACAAATGTGTCCCTCAAGCCCAAGAAGCCCGTGCAGTCGCGGTACGTTCTGGTCTGGCTGACCAACCTGCCGCAGACCAGCGAGGGCAACTTCCGGGGCAAGATCTCGGAGATCAAGATCACCAGCTGACGGCACCAGGGGAGGGGGCTCACCGTTGGACGACGCGACACTCGGCGACACAAGCGACCAGGACCTGCTGGCCCGCCACGTCGCGGGGGACCCGGATGCCTTCGGTGAGCTCGTACGGCGCCACCGCGACAGGCTGTGGGCCGTCGCCCTGCGCACGCTCGGCGACCGCGAGGAAGCCGCCGACGCCGTCCAGGACGCGCTGGTCTCCGCCTTCCGGGCCGCTCACACCTTTCGCGGCCAGTCCGCCGTCACCACCTGGCTGCATCGGATCACGGTGAACGCCTGCCTCGACCGGGCTCGCAAGGCCGCTTCACGCAAGACCTCCCCCGTGGACGACACCGAGCGGCTCGAGCAGCTGCTTGAGCCGCATGAGTCCGCTGAGGCCCCAGCCGAGCGCCAGGACCTCCACCGTGAGCTCCTCGCCGCACTGGCGAAGCTCCCCCCGGATCAGCGAGCAGCGCTGGTTCTGGTGGACATGCAGGGCTACCCGGTAGCCGAGGCCGCTCGCGTCCTCGATGTGCCGACCGGAACCGTCAAAAGCCGCTGCGCACGGGGGCGAGCACGCCTGTTGCCGATGCTCACTCATCTGCGCAGTGATGCAGGGGATAACCCCGACGTCAGCGTGGGAAGGAACCGGACGCCGGGGCAATCCGTCCCACCGGCATCGGGACCAAGGGACACAGGGCCGAGTGACCCTGCAGCTGTGAAGGGCGGAGGTGGGCGCGCGTGACATCGACGACCGACACGACTCAGCACCCGGACGTCTCGGAGATCTCCGACCTCACCGAGGGGCTCCTGACGCCCGAGCGCACAGGCGAAGTGCGCGAGCACCTCAATGACTGCCCCCTGTGCGCGGATGTCCGCGCGTCCCTCGAGGAGATCCGCGGGCTGCTCGGCACCCTGCCCGGCGCGCCGCGGATGCCCGCCGACATCGCCGGCCGCATCGATGCCGCTCTCGCCGCCGAAGCCCTTCTGAACGCCACGGCACCCGACGAAGCGGCTCATGTTTCACGTGAAACATCGCCCGCTGCCGAGCCGCCGGAGACCCCGCCCGCCGACCGTCCCGCAGGACACCCCCGCGCTGCGACCGGACCCGGCCGCAACCGCCGGACCCGTCGCCGCCGCACTGTGGTCCTCGGCACCGCCTTCAGCGCGGCCGCCGTCGGCGTGAGCCTCCTGCTGTTCCAGTCCATGCAGACCACGAGCAGCGACGGGGTGAAGAAGGAAGCCGGCGTCAGCGCCGCCGAGAGCGGCGCCCACGACTACTCCCAGTCCGGCCTCGAGGGCCGAGTGGAGGCTCTGCTCGCCTCTCAGCCCCAGCAGCCGCAACCGCGGATGAACAAGGAGCACGAGAAGGGGCCGTCCATCGACACCCAGTCGAGCCCCACCTCCCCTCTGAAGACTCCGAGGGTCGAGGTGCCTGCCTGTGTCCAGCAGGGGACGGGCCGCGCCGACTCCCCCCTTGCGGTGGAGCAGGGGACGTACGACGGCGACAACGCCTACCTCGTCGTGCTCCCGCACACCACGGACGCCACCAAGGTGCAGGCATACGTGATTGACGCCTCCTGTGTCGATGCGACCGACGCGCGCACCGGGAAACTGCTGCTCACCGACGCGTACCCTCGCCGCTGACATCTGCCGCCGCGCCGCGCTGCCGTCTCGGGAATGCAAGCCCCGTAGGATCCGTTGGGTGGGGTGAGAGTCGTTGACCCGCCCCGGTGGCAGTAAGCAGTCTGCAGAGACGAGGAAGAAACCCGTGAGCGACGTCCGTAACGTGATCATCATCGGCTCCGGGCCGGCGGGCTACACGGCCGCGCTCTACACCGCGCGCGCATCGTTGCAGCCGCTGGTGTTCGAGGGAGCAGTCACCGCCGGCGGTGCGCTGATGAACACGACCGAGGTGGAGAACTTCCCCGGTTTCCGCGAGGGCATCATGGGTCCGGACCTCATGGACAACATGCGCGCCCAGGCCGAGCGCTTCGGCGCCGAGCTGGTCCCGGACGACGTCGTGGCCGTCGACCTCAGCGGTGAGATCAAGACCGTCACCGACACGGCGGGCACCGTCCACCGCGCCAAGGCGGTCATCGTCACCACCGGCTCCCAGCACCGCAAGCTCGGCCTCCCCAACGAGGACGCGCTCTCCGGTCGCGGCGTCTCCTGGTGCGCGACGTGCGACGGGTTCTTCTTCAAGGACCAGGACATCGCCGTGATCGGCGGCGGCGACACCGCGATGGAAGAGGCCACGTTCCTCTCCCGCTTCGCCAAGTCCGTCACCATCGTCCACCGCCGCGACGCGCTGCGTGCCTCCAAGGCCATGCAGGACCGCGCCTTCGCCGACCCGAAGATCTCCTTCGCCTGGGACAGCGAGGTCGCGGAGATCCATGGCGAGCAGAAGCTCTCTGGTCTGACCCTGCGCAACACCAAGACGGGTGCGACCTCCGAGCTCGCCGTCACTGGTCTGTTCATCGCCGTGGGCCACGACCCGCGCACCGAGCTCTTCAAGGGCCAGCTGGAGCTGGACGACGAGGGTTACCTGAAGGTCGAGGCGCCGTCCACGCGCACCAACGTGACGGGGGTCTTCGCCGCGGGCGACGTCGTCGACCACACCTACCGTCAGGCCATCACCGCCGCCGGAACCGGTTGCTCGGCCGCGCTCGACTCTGAGCGCTACCTCGCCGCCCTGGCCGACAGCGAGCAGACCGCTGCGGTCTGACCCTGCGGTCGGATCCCTGCACACCACCCCCTCACACCCCGTAAAGAAGTAAGGAGGCCGCCGTGGCCGGCGCCCTGAAGAACGTGACCGACAGCTCCTTCGAAGAGGACGTCCTCAAGAGCGACAAGCCCGTACTGGTCGACTTCTGGGCTGCCTGGTGCGGTCCGTGCCGCCAGATCGCTCCGTCCCTCGAAGCCATCGCGGCCGAGCACGGCGAGAAGATCGAGGTCGTGAAGCTCAACATCGACGAGAACCCGGCCACCGCTGCCAAGTACGGCGTCATGTCCATCCCGACGCTGAACGTCTACCAGAACGGCGAGGTCGTGAAGACGATCGTCGGCGCCAAGCCGAAGGCCGCGATCGCCCGCGACCTTGAGAGCTTCATCGGCGAGTAGTCGCAGCCATCTGTGTTTCACGTGAAACACCAATGGGCTCATCCCCTTCCCGGGGATGAGCCCATTGTCGTTCTCAGGGTCACAGCGGCCGAAGCACCGGCTCCTTCTGCACGGCGCCCAGCAGCCGGTCCAGCGCCAGCTCCACGTCTTCCTTCCAGGAGAGCGTGGTCCGCAGCTCAAGCCTCAGCCGTGGGTACGTCGGATGCGGGCGCACGGTCTTGAAGCCCACCGCCAGCAGATGGTCGGCAGGGAGCACACAGGCGGGCTCCTTCCAGCGGGCATCGCCGAACGCCTCGATCGCCTTGAACCCCCGCCGCAGCAGATCCTTGGCGACGGTCTGCACGATCACCCGGCCGAGACCCTGCCCCTGATAGCCCGGCATGATCCAGGCGGTCATCAGCTGGACAGCATCCGCCGACACGGGACTCGTGGGGAACGCCGTCGAGCGCGGCACATACGCCGCAGGCGCGTAGAGGACGAAGCCGACCGGCACCTCGTCCACATAGACGACGCGGCCGCAGGAGCCCCACTCCAGCAGCACAGCCGAGATCCACGCCTCTTTCTCCAGCTCGGGCGTCCCCGCTTTTACTGCTGCTTCCCCGCTGACCGGATCAAGCTCCCAGAAGACGCACGCACGGCAGCGCTTGGGAAGGTCCGAAAGGTTGTCCAGCGTGAGCGGTACGAGCCGACGTCCCATGGCGGCACTTCCTCACTTCCTTCGCCTGCCGCCGCGTTTCGAGCAGCAGCGAGTGCGCTCCTCTCCCGGAGCAGGCTGCTGACGAACCCGCCGACGGCCCCAAGGCCCAATCCTGCGGTCACCAGTTGGCTGCGACTCACCGATCGCATGGCCCTCGCCCTCCCTCTGAGGTGGATCAAGGTGGATGCGCCATACCAGAACGCATCGTATCCACCCAGCACTGGCGCGGATACCGCCAGACGACAAAGGGCGGATCGTGTTCGGTAACAACCGCACACGGCCCGCCCTCAGTGTCGGCGTGGGAGGGCTCAGCCCTCGTCGCCGTCCTCGCTCTCCTCGTCGAGCCCCTTCTCCAGGACGCGTCCCTCGCCAGGGGCAAGGGTTCCGAGGATGCGCTCCAGATCGTCTATCGACGCGAACTCAACGACGATCTTTCCCTTCTTCTGACCGAGATCGACCTTCACTCTTGTCTCGAAGCGATCCGAGAGTCGGGAGGCGAGGTCCGTCAGCGCCGGCGACAACCGCGCACCGGCCCGAGGGCTCTTCGGCTTGGGCGTGCTCTTGGAGCTCGAGTTGAGCAGCGTCACAAGCTCTTCGACCGCGCGCACCGAGAGACCCTCGGCCACGATCTTGTGCGCCAGACGGTCCTGCTCCTCGGTGTCCGCCACCGAGAGAAGGGCCCGCGCATGGCCGGCCGACAGCACGCCCGCGGCGACACGGCGCTGGACCGGCGCCGAGAGACGCAGCAGCCGGAGTGTGTTGGACACCTGCGGTCGCGAGCGCCCGATCCGGTCGGCGAGCTGGTCGTGCGTGCAGTTGAAGTCCTCGAGCAGCTGGTCGTAGGCCGCGGCCTCTTCCAGCGGGTTCAGCTGAGCGCGGTGCAGGTTCTCCAGCAGCGCGTCCAGGAGGAGCTTCTCATCGTCCGTGTCCTTGACGATCGCGGGAATCCGCTCCAGGCCGGCCTCACGGCAAGCCCTCCAGCGGCGCTCGCCCATGATGAGCTCGTACCGCTCGGGACCCAGCTGCCGTACGACGATGGGCTGGAGGAGCCCGACTTCCTGGATGGAGGTCACCAGCTCCGCGAGAGCGTCCTCGTCGAACACCTCACGGGGCTGACGGGGGTTCGGCGTGATCGAGCCCAGTCGCAGTTCGGCGAAGTACGCCCCCGCCGTCGGGGCCGGCTCAGACGCCGCCTCCGGCTCGACGGGCATGCTCGCGTCCGGCGCTGTGGCAGCGGCGGGCAGCGTCGCCACCTTGGCCGCGGCCACACCGCGCTCGGCGGTCAGCACCGGCACCGCTCCCGGAGACGCCGACGCCCCAGGCTGGGGCGCCTGCTTCTCCTGTGGGGCGCCAGGGATCAGCGCGCCGAGCCCACGCCCCAATCCTCTACGTCGCTCACTCACTGGATCCCCTCCGAGGTGTTCTGGCGGTTCTGGCTGCCCACATGGGCATGCTGCGGGTCGTACTGCACCCCGACCCCCCGCAGCGCGATCTCACGGGCCGCCTCGAGATACGACAAGGATCCACTGGAACCCGGGTCGTAGGTCAGCACCGTCTGTCCATAGCTCGGGGCCTCCGAGATGCGTACCGAGCGCGGGATGCTCGTCCGCAGCACCTCCTCCCCGAAGTGGCTGCGGACCTCGTCCGCGACCTGGGAAGCGAGCCTGGTTCTGCCGTCGTACATGGTGAGCAGGATCGTCGACACATGAAGATGGGGGTTGAGGTGCCCCCGCACCAGGTCGACGTTCCGCAGGAGCTGGCCCAGCCCTTCCAGCGCGTAGTACTCGCACTGGATGGGGATGAGCACCTCTGCGCCGGCGACCAGTGCATTGACGGTCAGCAGGCCGAGCGAGGGCGGGCAGTCGATGAGGATGTAGTCCAGCGGCTGCTCATACGCCTGGATCGCTCTCTGCAGTCGGCTCTCCCGCGCCACCAGCGACACCAGCTCGATCTCCGCACCGGCGAGATCGATGGTGGCTGGGGCGCAGAAGAGACCTTCGACGTCCGGGACCGGCTGGACCACTTCGGAGAGCGGCTTGCTCTCCACCAGGACGTCATAGATCGAGGGGACTTCGGCGTGGTGATCGATCCCCAGCGCCGTGGAGGCGTTGCCCTGTGGATCCAGGTCGACCACCAGGACGCGCGCGCCATGCAGCGCGAGGGAGGCCGCGAGGTTGACCGTGGTGGTGGTCTTGCCTACGCCGCCCTTCTGGTTGGCGACAACCATGACGCGTGTCTGCTCAGGCCGAGGCAGACCCTCGCCGGCGCGCCCCAGCGCTTCCACTGCCAGTTGGGCAGCGCGACCAATGGGGGTGTCGTCCATCGGGGGCGGTGTTTCACGTGAAACATCCTCCCCCGCCGACTCGGTACGGGGACCGGGGACCGGATCGGTCATCGGTCCCGCGATGTTGGCGTCGGACCGCAAGGATTCACTCTCCTCGACTTCAGGCTCGCAATGCACAGAGCCTGCCATGCTTTCGGGGTCGTGAACCAGCGAGGCCCGTTGTTCTGTGGATGAATCCACCTCTGTGGACATCTCCGTAGCCCGCACGAGGGGCTTGCGGCCCTTGGACGGCGCGGCAGCACGGCCGCGGCTGATGATTCCGTGCAGCAGTGAGCGACGTTTCACGTGAAACACGATGCACGCGCCGCTTCACCACACCGGCTCGACACTCCGAAATGCGTACGTATGGCAGCTTGTATGGAGCATCGCTGATAGTCAGTACGGACAGACCAGATCGTTATCCAGCGGAGCGTCGCGCGGATCACATCGCGGAGCTCAGCGCCGCCGACGCGTACGGCTCGTCCGGGCCGCCTTAGCCCGCTTCGCGGCGAAGCGCACACCGCCGGGGCTCTCGCCGACCTCGACCCGCACCACCGTGGACAGCGGATCGACGATCCCCTCACCCACATGCAGCACCGACGTCTGCACGACGCCGAGCTTGCTCAGTGCGGCCCGGGCGCCCTGGATCTCCTCTTCGGCCGTGTCGCCCTTGAGGGCCAGCATCTCTCCGTACGGACGGAGCAGGGGCACCCCCCAGCCGGCCAGCCGGTCCAGGGGCGCCACCGCGCGGGCCGTCACCACGTGCACCGGCGGGAGCTTGCCGAGAACCTCTTCGGCGCGCCCGCGGACCACGGTGACATGGTCCAGCCCCAGCAGCTCGACGACTTCCTGGAGAAAGTTCGTACGCCGCAGCAGCGGCTCCAGAAGCGTGATCTTCAGATCTGGACGGACCAGCGCCAGCGGGATGCCCGGCAGGCCGGCCCCGGAGCCGACGTCGCAGACCGTGACGCCTTCCGGCACGACCTCGGAGAGCACCGCGCAGTTCAGCAGGTGCCGCTCCCACAGCCGCGGCACTTCTCGGGGTCCGATCAGCCCGCGCTTGACCCCGGCGTCCGCGAGCAGCTCGGCGTACCGCACGGCTTCCGGAAAGAACTCTCCGAATACCGTCTGCGCCTCTTCGGGCGCTTGGGGAAGCTCTGCTGCCTCCGTCACGGGAACCGTCCTTCCGTACCGCACTGCCGCTATGTGGACTGTGGTGGCTGACTATCAGGCTGACAAA
The DNA here is from genome assembly GCF_040681075.1 of Streptomyces sp. NPDC051907. NCBI lineage: Bacteria > Bacillati > Actinomycetota > Actinomycetes > Kitasatosporales > Streptomycetaceae > Streptomyces > Streptomyces sp. NPDC051907. The sequence continues at coordinate 15,562 of NZ_JBFAYB010000010.1, forward strand.
GATCGGCCCCGCCTGCGAACAGACGGGGCCGAGTAAACGATGGAGGTCAGGCAGGGAGTACGACGACGAAGCGCTGCGGCTCCTCGCCCTCGGACTCGCTGCGCAGACCCGCGGCCGCGACCGCGTCGTGCACGACCTTGCGCTCGAAAGGCGTCATCGGGTTCAGCTTCACCGGCTCGCCGGTGCTCTTCACCTCGTTGGCGGTCTTGGCGCCGAGCTCGGCGAGCTCGGTGCGCTTCTTGGCTCGGAAGCCGGCGATGTCCAGCATGAGCCGGCTGCGGTCCCCGGTCTCACGGTGCACGGCGAGACGGGTCAGCTCCTGGAGAGCCTCCAGGACCTCGCCGTCACGGCCCACGAGCTTCTGCAGATCACGGCTGCTCGAGTCGCTGATGATCGAGACCGCAGCCCTGTCGGCCTCGACGTCCATGTCGATGTCGCCGTCGAGGTCGGCGATGTCGAGCAGACCCTCGAGGTAGTCGGCCGCGATCTCCCCTTCCTGCTCGAGGCGGGTCAGGGTGTCGCCACCCTCAGCGGCGGCGGAGGTGGTGCCTTCCGTCACGGATGGACTCCTTTTTACTTCTTGGACGACGGGTGCTTGGGCCGCTGCTGGCCCTTGCGCTGTCCGGGCTTGGGCTGGCGGGCGGAACCGGAGGCGGGCTTGGCGCCCTGCTTCGGCTTCGCGTCCTGGGGCTCGTCCTTCGTGAGCGAGGTCTTCGACACGGAGTCGGTCTCCTCGGCGTCCTTGGCCGCGGCCTGCTGGGCGGCGGACTGACGCTGGGCCTTGCTCTGGCGCTTGGGCTGCTGCCGCCTGTGCGCCGCGCCGCCCTCGGACTCGGCCTCGGCGACGTCGCTCTTGGCCACCGTGCCGTCCGCCTGGGCGGCGAAGCCGGCCTTGGCGAGGCCCGTGATGAACTTGCGCTCGTTGTCGTTGCGGTCCGTGCCCTTGGCCACGATGGCCTGGACGACGCCCCGCCTGCGGCGGCCGCGCACCTCGCCGTGGGAGGCGACGCTCTTCAGCAGACGCTGCAGGTAGTTGTCCTGCGCCTTGGAGCCCGGGGTGGGGTTCTGGTTGATCACGTACATCTGCTGGCCCATGGTCCACACGTTGGTGGTCAGCCAGTAGACGAGGACGCCGACGGGGAAGTTGATGCCCATCACGGCGAAGATGACCGGGAAGATGTACATCAGCATCTTCTGCTGCTGCATGTACGGCGTCTTGACCGTCAGGTCGACGTTCTTCTGCATCAGCTGGCGCTGCGTGTAGAACTGCGACGCGGACATCATCACGATCATGACCGCGGTGACGATGCGGACATCGGTCAGGGAGGCGTTCAGCGCCTCGACCTTCTCCGGGCTGTCCATGAACTTCGCGGCGATGGGAGCGCCGAAGATGTGGGCCTGCCGGGCGCTGTCGACCAGGCTCTGGTTCAGAACACCGACCGGGTTACCCGCGGCGATCTCGCTGAGCACGTGGTAGAGGGCGAAGAAGAACGGCGACTGCGCGAGGATCGGAAGGCACGAGGAGAGCGGGTTGGTGCCCGTCTCCTTGTACAGCTTCATCATCTCTTCGGACTGACGCTGCTTGTCGCTCTTGTAGCGCTCCTGGATCGCCTTCATCTTCGGCTGGAGCGCCTGCATGTTCCGGGTCGCCTTGATCTGCTTCACAAAAAGCGGAATCAGACAGATCCGGATGAGGATCACCAGGGACACGATGGACAGTCCCCAGGCCCAGCCCGTATCGGGGCCGAAGAGCGCACCGTAGAGGGAGTGGAACTGGACAATGACCCATGAAACAGGCGTGGTGATAAAGCTGAACAGACTGGCAAGCGTGTCCACTAATCAGGCTCCTTGAGCATTGGGCGAGGTCTCTGCGGCCGGGCTCGGGGGTTCGGGAGCCGACCTCAGGGGAGGCACATCAGCGGCGGAGTGCCCGCCCTTGCTGCCGCGCAAGGCGTCGCGCAGCATTTCGTGCCATCGCGGCCGCTTACGCGGAGGCACATGGTCCACGCCGCCCGGCGACCACGGATTGCACCGCAGGATGCGCCAGGCAGTGAGAGCTGTTCCCTTCACCGCGCCATGCCGGTCAATGGCCGTATACCCGTAGTGGGAACACGATGGGTAGTACCTGCAGACGGGCCCCAGCATCGGGCTGATCGTCCACTGATACAGCTTGATCAGAGCCAGCAGCGGGTACTTCATCGCGCGCCCCCTCCCAGCAGCCGCTGGAGAGCGGCGTCCAGGTCTCGGGCCAGCTGTGCATGTTCGGCGTCGCCCGCTCCGGGCAGCGCCCGTACGACCACCAGGCTACCGGGGGGCAGCAGGGCGAGCCGGTCGCGTATGAGGTGGCGCAGTCTCCGCTTGACCTTGTTGCGCACGACCGCCCCGCCCACGGCCTTGCTCACGACGAAACCCGCACACGTCGGGGGAGCGCTCTCCCCAGGCGCGTGCGGGTCCGTTGAACCGCTGCGTAGATGGACGACCAGGAGCGGGCGGCCTGCCCGGCGTCCTCGTCGTACCGCGGTCGCGAAGTCCTCGCGCCGCCTCAGCCGATTCTCGGTAGGCAGCACGTCATGACCTGTTAACGATCAGGCGGACAGGCTGGCGCGACCCTTGCCACGGCGGGACGCGAGGATCGCGCGGCCGGCACGGGTCCGCATGCGGAGACGGAAACCGTGGGTCTTCGCGCGACGACGATTGTTCGGCTGGAAGGTGCGCTTGCTCACTCGGGGGCTCCAGAAATGATTCGTAGATGGCGGGACATCGCCTGGCTGTCACCGTGCGCCCACGAGAAGCTCGCGATTACGCCCCAGTGCACACCGCTTCACGATCACAGACCGTGATCATTGCCCATCGGAGGCAGGCGGCAGCAGCCATCGACAACTCGACCTGGTTACGGTACGCGCGGCTACGCCATCCGGTCAAACCAGGCCGATGACGGGCTCCACTGTGCACAGGCTGTGGACAACAACTTGAACCGTACGGGTCGGCCTGACTACCGTGGCTGAACTCCGATTCATTTCCTGCCTGTCTTCCCATCCCGTCCCGAGAACCACACATTCGTGGGACGGGACCTGTGAGAGAGCGTGCCTTGTGGCTGATGTACCTGCTGATCTTGCCGCAGTGTGGCCACGAGTGCTGGAGCAACTCCTCGCAGAGGGCCAGCAGGGCATCGAGCCAAAAGACAAGCAGTGGATCGAGCGCTGCCAGCCGCTCGCGCTGGTAGCCGACACCGCGCTGCTCGCCGTGCCCAACGAGTGGGGCAAGCGCGTCCTGGAGGGCCGGCTCGCCCCGCTGATCAGCGAGACGCTCAGCCGTGAGTGCGGCCGCCCGATCCGGATCGCGATCACCGTCGACGACTCCGTGGGCGATGCGCCCGGCCCGCAGGCCCCGCCCGCTCAGCAGCCGCAGGCCCCTCGCTATCAGGGTCCGCAGCACGACGAGCGGCAGAACGATCCGTACGACAGCTATGGGCGCCGGCCCTCAGACGACGGGCTGCCGGACGTCCGCCCCGCCTACCCCGAGTACCAGCAGCAGCGCCCGGAGCCCGGCGCGTGGCCGCGTACTCAGGAGGACCTGTCCTGGCAGCAGCCGCGGCTCGGCGGCTTCCAGGACCGCGACCCGTACGCCACGGCCCGGCCGCGTCAGCCGCAGCACGACTACCGGCAGCCGCAGCCGCCCGAGCGCCAGCCGTACGAACAGCAGCGGCCCGAGCGCCATGACCTCCACGACCACCAGGGCCCGCACCGCGGCGGGCCCGGCGGCTCGACGGGCGGGGCCCCCGGACCGCTGGGAGCGCAGCCCGCGCCGGCGCCCGGCCCGGGAGAGCCGCACGCCCGGCTGAACCCGAAGTACCTCTTCGACACATTCGTCATCGGCGCGTCCAACCGGTTCGCGCACGCCGCGGCCGTGGCGGTCGCCGAGGCGCCGGCGAAGGCGTACAACCCGCTGTTCATCTATGGCGAGTCGGGGCTCGGCAAGACCCACCTGCTGCACGCCATCGGGCACTACGCGCGCAGCCTCTATCCGGGCACGCGGGTGCGGTACGTGAGCTCGGAGGAGTTCACCAACGAGTTCATCAACTCCATTCGCGACGGCAAGGGCGACACCTTCCGCAAGCGCTACCGCGATGTGGACATCCTGCTCGTCGACGACATCCAGTTCCTGGCGAGCAAGGAGTCGACGCAGGAGGAGTTCTTCCACACCTTCAACACGCTCCACAACGCCAACAAGCAGATCGTGCTCTCCTCGGACCGGCCGCCCAAGCAGCTGATGACGCTCGAGGACCGGTTGAGGAACCGTTTCGAATGGGGCCTCACCACCGACGTACAGCCGCCGGAGCTGGAGACGCGGATTGCGATCCTGCGCAAGAAGGCGGTGCAGGAGCAGCTCAACGCTCCACCGGAGGTGCTGGAGTTCATCGCGTCCCGGATCTCGCGGAACATCCGCGAGCTCGAGGGCGCGCTGATCCGTGTGACCGCCTTCGCCAGCCTCAATCGGCAGCCGGTGGACCTCGGGCTCACCGAGATCGTGCTGAAGGACCTGATCCCCGGCGGCGAGGACGCGGCGCCCGAGATCACGGCGAGCGCGATCATGGCGGCGACGGCCGACTACTTCGGGCTGACAGTGGAGGACCTCTGCGGATCCTCGCGCAGCCGCGTGCTGGTGACGGCCCGGCAGATCGCGATGTACCTGTGCCGCGAGCTCACGGACCTGTCGCTGCCGAAGATCGGCGCGCAGTTCGGCGGCCGCGACCATACGACCGTGATGCACGCGGACCGCAAGATCCGCGCGCTGATGGCCGAGCGCCGCTCGATCTACAACCAGGTCACCGAGCTCACCAACCGCATCAAGAACGGCTGACACAGGGCACGGGGCACAGGGCACACCTGGCAGGGCAGTCCGCCGGCCGCCCTGCGCCGGGCCTGCGGCCCCGCCTCACGGCCTCCACAGCCGCCGCGGAACGCCTTCGAGGGCGCTCTGGGACTCACGTCCCGGGGCGCCCTTCGTCGTTCCGCGATCTATAGCGGCTCCCGGGCAGTCGCTGCCCACGCTCGCGGACGTGGCCGACCGGGCCCGTCGCGCCGCAGACATCGCCGCAGGCGTCGCTGGGGAGGTCTCTGTGGACGTCGCCATAGGCGTCGCAGGAGCGCTCGCAGACACCGTTCCGGGCCCTGAAAAGGCTCCGCAGAGGCTCAGAGGAGGGCCCGCCGCGCCCCCACCGCCCACCCGCGGACGCCTCCCGGACGCCCTCGGGACACCAGCAGTGTTCGAATACGTGCCGAGGGGAAGCCTTTCTCCACAGATCTGGGGACGATCTTCCGTCCACAGCCTGGGGACTGGGAAGTTGTCCAGACTGCGTCCACAGGTGCGTCCGCCGAGACTTGATCACCCCAGGTCAGGCGCTTGTGGATTTGTGGTCAACCGCGTTCCACAGACTGTGGACACAGAAATCGTCCACAGGGCTCGATCGCGCTTGTCCACCGGCGGCCCACAGGCAGGGCCGTGTTGCCCACAGCTTCTCCACACCCCTGTCCACTGTTCGGCAACGAAACGCCCGTGCTCACCGGGTCGAGTGAAAGCCGTCACACCAACGAGGCCGGTTGGGCTGTGGGGAACGTGGGTAAAGCTGGGGACAGCTCTGGGGAGAAGTCCCCTCGGGCTGTGCATCGGATGTGCAGAACTTTCGCGCGTCCACAGAAGGACCGGGTTGTCCACCGGTCCCACCCACAGGCCCGGTGGACAAAAAAGTGGGTCTGACCTGCGCAGACGACGTTATCCACCGTTTCCACAGGCCCTACTACTACTCCCACTTAGAGTTACCGGGAAATTCGCTTCGAAGAAGGCCCTGTGCACAACTCGAGCCCGGAGCCCCCCACGCCTCTCGCCACGACTTGACCCCGACCCGCACCGACTGTCAGCGGCGTACGTCAGACTGGTCCCCGGCGATACAGCCGACGACGAAGGCCAGCAGGGCGAGCCAGCAACAGCAGGAGGCGGTTCCGGTGAAGATCCGGGTGGAGCGCGATGTACTCGCGGAGGCGGTGGCCTGGGTGGCCCGTAGCCTTCCGGCCCGTCCGCCGGCGCCTGTGCTCGCCGGCCTCCTTCTGAAGGCCGAGGACGGCGCGCTCAGCTTCTCGAGCTTCGACTACGAGGTCTCGGCCCGCGTCTCCGTCGAGGCCGAGATCGACGAGGACGGCACCGTCCTGGTCTCCGGCCGGCTGCTCGCCGACATCTGCCGCGCTCTCCCCAACCGCCCGGTGGAGATTTCCACAGACGGTGTACGGGCGACCGTGGTCTGCGGCTCCTCGCGGTTCACACTCCACACCCTGCCTGTGGAGGAGTACCCGGCGCTGCCGCAGATGCCGACCGCGACCGGTACCGTCCCCGGCGAGGTCTTCGCCTCCGCCGCCGCCCAGGTCGCCATCGCCGCGGGCCGCGACGACACGCTGCCCGTCCTGACCGGCGTACGGATCGAGATCGAGGGCGACACCGTCACCCTCGCCTCCACCGACCGCTACCGCTTCGCGGTCCGCGAGTTCCTGTGGAAGCCGGAGAACCCGGACGCCTCCGCCGTCGCCCTGGTGCCCGCCAAGACGCTGCTGGACACCGCCAAGGCACTGACCAGCGGCGACACCGTCACGCTGGCGCTGTCGGGCTCGGGTGCGGGCGAGGGTCTGATTGGTTTCGAGGGCGCGGGCCGCCGGACCACCACCCGTCTGCTCGAAGGCGACCTGCCGAAGTACCGGACGCTGTTCCCCACCGAGTTCAACTCGGTCGCCGTCATCGAGACCGCGCCCTTCGTCGAGGCCGTCAAGCGCGTGGCCCTGGTCGCCGAGCGGAACACCCCGGTGCGCCTCAGCTTCGAGCAGGGCGTGCTGATTCTGGAGGCCGGCTCCAGCGACGACGCACAGGCTGTGGAGCGAGTGGACGCGCAGCTGGAGGGCGACGACATCTCGATCGCCTTCAACCCGACGTTCCTGCTCGACGGACTGAGCGCGATCGACTCGCCGGTCGCCCAGCTCTCCTTCACGACCTCCACCAAGCCGGCGCTGCTGAGCGGCAGGCCCGCCGTGGACGCCGAGGCCGACGAGGCGTACAAGTACCTGATCATGCCGGTGCGCCTGAGCGGCTGACCCCACAGGTGTGCAACCGCGTCCGGGCGTAGGCTCGGACGCGGGAACGAACAGCACACAACGCTTAAGGAATCTCTGATGGAGCTCGGTCTCGTCGGTCTCGGCAAGATGGGCGGCAACATGCGCGAGCGCATCCGCCGCGCAGGCCACACCGTCGTCGGTTACGACCGCAACCCTGACCTCGCCGACGTCCACAGCCTCGAGGAGCTTGTGGGCAAGCTGAAGGGTCCGCGGGTCGTATGGGTGATGGTTCCGGCCGGAGCCGCGACCCAGTCGACCGTCGACGAGCTGGCCGAGCTGCTCCAGCCGGGCGACGTCGTGGTGGACGGCGGGAACTCGCGCTGGACCGACGACGAGAAGCACGCGGAGGAGCTCGCCGCCAAGGGCATCGGCTTCGTCGACTGCGGAGTCTCCGGCGGCGTCTGGGGCCTGGAGAACGGCTACGCCCTGATGTACGGCGGCGACGCCGAGCATGTCGCGCGCGTCCAGCCGGTCTTCGACGCCCTCAAGCCCGAGGGCGACTTCGGCGCCGTGCACGCCGGCAAGGTCGGCGCGGGCCACTTCGCGAAGATGGTCCACAACGGCATCGAGTACGCCATGATGCAGGCCTACGCCGAGGGCTGGGAGCTCCTGGAGAAGGTCGACTCCGTCACGGACGTACGCGAGGTCTTCCGCTCCTGGCAGGAGGGCACGGTCATCCGTTCCTGGCTGCTCGACCTGGCGGTCAACGCCCTGGACGAGGACGAGCACCTGGACAAGCTGCGCGGTTACGCACAGGACTCCGGCGAGGGCCGGTGGACTGTGGAGGCGGCGATCGACAACGCCGTTCCGCTGCCCGCGATCACCGCGTCGCTGTTCGCGCGGTTCGCGTCGCGTCAGGACGACTCCCCGCAGATGAAGATGATCGCGGCGCTGCGGAACCAGTTCGGCGGCCACGCGGTCGAGAGCAAGTAGCAGTCCCTTAGCCGGGGGAGGTCGGCGCACATCCATGCACGTCACGCATTTGTCGCTGGCCGACTTCCGCTCGTACGCCCGGGTCGAGGTCCCGCTCGATCCGGGCGTCACCGCTTTCGTGGGGGCGAACGGGCAGGGCAAGACCAATCTCGTCGAAGCGGTCGGCTATCTCGCGACGCTGGCGAGCCACCGGGTCTCCTCGGACGCGCCGCTGGTGCGGATGGGGGCGGACCGGGCCGTGATCCGGGCGGCCGTGACGCAGGGCGAGCGCTCGCAGCTGATCGAGCTGGAGCTCAACCCCGGTAGGGCCAACCGCGCCCGAATCAACCGGTCCTCGCAGGTCAGGCCGCGTGACGTGCTGGGGATCGTACGGACTGTGCTCTTCGCGCCGGAGGATCTGGCGCTGGTGAAGGGCGATCCCGGCGAGCGACGACGCTTCCTGGACGAACTGATCACCGCGCGCTCGCCGCGGATGGCCGGGGTGCGGTCGGACTACGAGCGAGTGCTCAAGCAGCGCAACACCCTGCTGAAGTCGGCGGCGATGGCGCGGCGGCACGGCGGGCGCGGAATGGACCTGTCCACGCTGGACGTGTGGGACCAGCATCTGGCGCGGGCGGGGTCGGAGCTGCTCGCGCAGCGGATCGATCTGATCGCCACGATGCAGCCGCTGGCGGACAAGGCGTACGAGGCGCTGGCGCCCGGGGGCGGTCCGGTCTCGCTGGAGTACCGTTCCTCCGCCGATGGCGTGGGCGGAGGCTTGGGCGCGAGCGGGCGGGTCGAGCTGCGGGCCGAGCTGTACGAGCAGCTGATCGGCGCGCTCGCGGAGGTCCGCAAGCAGGAGATCGAGCGGGGCGTCACGCTGGTGGGACCGCACCGGGACGAGCTCGTGCTCAAGCTCGGCGAGATGCCGGCCAAGGGGTACGCGAGCCATGGCGAGTCCTGGTCGTACGCGCTGGCGCTGCGGCTGGCCTCGTACGACCTGCTGAGGGCGGAGGGCAACGAGCCCGTGCTCGTCCTCGACGACGTCTTCGCGGAGCTGGACGCGCGGCGCCGGGAGCGGCTGGCGGAGCTGGTGGCGCCCGGCGAGCAGGTGCTGGTGACGGCGGCCGTCGACGACGATGTGCCAGGGGTGCTGGCGGGCGCGCGGTACGCGGTGGCGGACGGGGCGGTGGAGCGCGTATGAGCGAGGAGCCCGAGAAGGTCCCCGAAGCCTCCGGCGTCGACCTGGCGCGGGTCGCGCTGCGCGCGGCGAAGGAGCAGGCGAAGGCGCGGGGCGCGGCCGCGCAGCAGAAGAAGCAGGCGAGGCGGGGCGGCGGGCTGCGGTCCGGGGCGCGGGCGGACGGACGGGATCCGCTTCCGCTGGGCGCGGCGATCAACCGACTGATCACCGAGCGCGGCTGGGAGACGCCGGCGGCGGTCGGCGGGGTCATGGGCCGCTGGCCGCAGATCGTGGGCGAGGACCTGGCGAAGCACTGCGAGCCGCTGCGGTACGACGAGGACCCGGAGGAGCGGGTGCTCACGGTGCAGTGCGACTCGACGGCGTGGGCGACGCAGCTGCGGCTGCTGGCGCCGCGGCTGGTGGCCCGCCTCAACGAGGACCTGGGCCATGGGACGGTCCGTCTGATCAAGGTGCTGGGGCCGGGGGGGCCGCGAAAGGGGTATGGGCCGTTGCGGGCGCCGGGGAGCTTGGGGCCGGGGGACACGTACGGCTGAGGCGGGGGGTTCTCCCCCACCCCGCCCCTTCCCGAAACCGTGGGCTCCGCCCCCGGGCCCCCTCTCCGGGGCTCCGCCCCGGTCCCGAGGGCGGAGCTTCGCGCCGCGGGGGCGGCGGAGGGCGGGTTCGCGGCGATCCCGCCGCCTTCGGTACGGCAGCTTCGCGCCGTGAGGACGAGGCGTCTTGGCTGGCGGTGCGTGCCGGGCCGGCGCTGAGGCGTCCCGGTGGGGCAGGGGCTCCCCGTTCTCCTGCCCCCGGCGCGGCAGCTTCGGGCCGGTCCCGAGCCGTCCAGCGCTCACGGCGATCCCGCCGCCCTTCGGTACGGCAGCTTCGCGCCGGGGCCGACGAGGTCTCTCCGCTGGCAGTGCGTGCCAGGCCCCGAGCCGTCCACCGCCACGGCGAGCACGCCCCCTCCCTGAAGCGGCAGCTTCGCGTGCGGCCCGAGGAGGAGTTGCCCGGTGCCCCCGCCCCCCCTCGAAGCCGCCGCTTCCCGCAGCATCCCGAGCCCGCGGCCCGGACACCGCGTCAGCCCGAGGTGGAGCCCTCGAGCTCACTCCCCCCGTGGCCCAGCGCCGCACTATCGCGCCGTTCCGTCCGGCCGCCGCTCCAGCCCCCTTTGCCCGCAGATCCGGGGCCCTTGAGGCGCAAGGGGTATGTGTCCCACTGTGGGAGAAAGCGCGTGGGATGTGTGAGGCGTCCCTCACCGTAGCCAACGGTTGACAGGCCGAAGCGCTCAATGCCCGTGTGAGCCTCTTGGAGCCCCTTCCCGAATATGGGGAGTCGGACCGACTGGGTTCAGGGCGGCACATGCGGACTCAGCTACCGGCAAACCCCCATTCGTGTCAGCGGTACCGGTAGACTGGTGCACAATCCCGCCCACTCGCGGAACATGTCGAACGACGCAGCCGCTCCCGCCTGCCCGGAGAACGGCTTGTGCTGTGCCAGAAAGGGCGCTTCGTGGCCGATTCCGGCAACCCCAACGAGAACATCCCGTCCACCGACGCCGGCGGGAACGGCGAGGTCACCGCCTCGTACGACGCCAGCGCCATCACCGTCCTCGAGGGCCTGGACGCGGTCCGCAAGCGCCCCGGTATGTACATCGGCTCCACCGGCGAGCGCGGTCTTCACCACCTCGTCTACGAGGTCGTCGACAACTCCGTCGACGAGGCGCTGGCCGGTCACGCGGACACGATCGACGTGACGATCCTGGCCGACGGCGGCGTCCACGTCGTGGACAACGGCCGTGGCATCCCGGTGGGCATCGTCCCCTCCGAGGGCAAGCCGGCCGTCGAGGTCGTCCTGACCGTGCTGCACGCGGGCGGCAAGTTCGGCGGCGGAGGCTACGCGGTCTCCGGCGGTCTGCACGGCGTGGGCGTCTCCGTAGTGAACGCGCTGTCGTCGAAGGTCGCCGTAGAGGTGCGGACCGACGGGCACCGTTGGACGCAGGACTACAAGATGGGCGTCCCCACCGCCCCGCTGGCCAAGCACGAGGCCATCGAGCAGACCGGTACCTCGGTCACCTTCTGGGCCGACCCGGAGATCTTCGAGACCACCGAGTACTCCTTCGAGACGCTCTCGCGGCGCTTCCAGGAGATGGCGTTCCTCAACAAGGGTTTGACGATCAAACTCACCGATGAGCGCGAGTCGGCCAAGGCCACCGCGGGCGCCGACACCGCCGAGGAGCCGGACGAGGAGCAGGTCCGCACGGTCACGTACTACTACGAGGGCGGCATCGTCGACTTCGTGAAGTACCTCAACTCCCGCAAGGGCGAGTTGATCCACCCGACCGTCATCGACATCGAGGCCGAGGACAAGGAGCGCATGCTCTCGGTCGAGATCGCGATGCAGTGGAACTCGCAGTACACCGAAGGCGTGTACTCCTTCGCGAACACGATCCACACGCATGAGGGCGGCACGCACGAAGAGGGCTTCCGAGCCGCTCTGACGGGCCTGGTCAACCGGTACGCGCGCGACAAGAAGCTGCTGCGCGAGAAGGACGACAACCTCTCCGGCGAGGACATCCGCGAGGGTCTGACCGCGATCATCTCGGTCAAGCTGGGCGAGCCGCAGTTCGAGGGCCAGACCAAGACCAAGCTGGGCAACACGGAGGCGAAGACCTTCGTCCAGAAGGTCGTGCACGAGCACCTCACCGACTGGTTCGACCGCAACCCCAACGAGGCCGCGGACATCATCCGCAAGTCCATCCAGGCGCAGACCGCGCGCGTCGCGGCCCGCAAGGCCCGCGATCTGACGCGCCGCAAGGGCCTGCTGGAGTCCGCCTCGCTGCCGGGCAAGCTGAGCGACTGCCAGTCGAACGACCCCACGATGTGCGAGATCTTCATCGTCGAGGGCGACTCCGCCGGCGGCTCCGCGAAGTCCGGCCGCAACCCGATGTACCAGGCGATCCTGCCCATCCGAGGCAAGATCCTGAACGTCGAGAAGGCGCGGATCGACAAGATCCTGCAGAACACCGAGGTCCAGGCGCTGATCTCGGCCTTCGGCACCGGAGTCCACGAGGACTTCGACATCGAGAAGCTCCGCTATCACAAGATCATCCTGATGGCGGACGCCGACGTCGACGGTCAGCACATCAACACCCTGCTGCTGACCTTCCTGTTCCGCTTCATGCGGCCGCTGGTCGAGGCCGGGCACGTGTACCTCTCGCGTCCGCCGCTCTACAAGATCAAGTGGGGCCGGGACGACTTCGAGTACGCGTACTCCGACCGTGAGCGCGACGCCCTGGTCGAGCTCGGCAAGCAGAACGGCAAGCGGATCAAGGAAGACTCGATCCAGCGCTTCAAGGGTCTGGGCGAGATGAACGCCGAGGAGCTGCGCATCACCACGATGGACGTGGACCACCGCGTCCTCGGCCAGGTCACGCTGGACGACGCGGCGCAGGCCGACGACCTGTTCTCGGTGCTGATGGGCGAGGACGTCGAGGCGCGGCGCTCGTTCATCCAGCGCAACGCCAAGGACGTTCGCTTCCTCGACATCTGAGTCGGTCTCAGCTGACCGCACGAAAGGACTGACGACCAGCAATGGCCGACGAGAACACCCCTGCCACGACTGAAGAAGAAGAGCCGACTCTGCGGATCGAGCCCGTCGGGCTCGAGACCGAGATGCAGCGCTCTTACCTCGACTACGCGATGTCCGTCATCGTGTCCCGCGCGCTGCCCGACGTACGGGACGGCCTCAAGCCCGTTCACCGGCGCGTGCTGTACGCGATGTACGACGGCGGCTACCGGCCCGAGAAGGGCTTCTACAAGTGCGCCCGCGTGGTCGGCGACGTCATGGGCACGTACCACCCCCACGGCGACTCCTCGATCTACGACGCCCTGGTCCGCCTCGCCCAGCACTGGTCGATGCGGATGCCGCTGGTGGACTCCAACGGCAACTTCGGATCTCCCGGCAACGACCCGGCGGCCGCCATGCGGTACACCGAGTGCAAGATGATGCCGCAGTCCATGGAGATGCTGCGGGACATCGACGAGGAGACCGTCGACTTCCAGGACAACTACGACGGCCGCAACCAGGAGCCGACGGTCCTCCCGGCGCGCTTCCCGAACCTGCTGGTCAACGGCAGCGCCGGCATCGCCGTCGGCATGGCCACCAACATCCCGCCGCACAATCTGCGCGAGGTCGCGGCCGGCGCCCAGTGGGCGCTGGAGCACCCGGAGGCCACCCACGAGGAGCTCCTCGACGCGCTCATCGAGCGGATCAAGGGCCCCGACTTCCCGACCGGCGCGCTGGTCGTGGGCCGCAAGGGCATCGAGGAGGCGTACCGCACCGGTCGCGGCTCCATCACGATGCGCGCGGTCGTCGAGGTCGAGGAGATCCAGAACCGCCAGTGCCTGGTGGTCACGGAGCTTCCGTACCAGACCAACCCGGACAACCTCGCGCAGAAGATCGCCGACCTGGTGAAGGACGGCAAGATCGGCGGCATCGCCGACGTCCGCGACGAGACCTCCTCGCGCACCGGCCAGCGCCTGGTCATCGTGCTCAAGCGGGACGCGGTCGCCAAGGTCGTCCTGAACAACCTGTACAAGCACACCGACCTGCAGACCAACTTCGGCGCCAACATGCTGGCCCTGGTCGACGGGGTGCCGCGCACGCTCTCCCTGGACGCGTTCATCCGTCACTGGGTGCACCACCAGATCGAGGTCATCGTCCGGCGGACGAAGTTCCGCCTGCGCAAGGCCGAGGAGCGCGCGCACATCCTGCGCGGTCTGCTCAAGGCGCTGGACGCGATCGACGAGGTCATCGCGCTGATCCGGCGCAGCGACACGGTCGAGGTCGCGCGCGAGGGCCTGATGGGCCTGCTCACGATCGACGAGATCCAGGCCAACGCCATCCTCGAGATGCAGCTGCGCCGGCTCGCCGCCCTGGAGCGGCAGAAGATCGTCGCCGAGCACGACGAGCTCCAGGCGAAGATCAACGAGTACAACGCGATCCTGGCCTCGCCCGAGAAGCAGCGCCAGATCGTCAGCGACGAGCTGGCCGTCATCGTCGAGAAGTTCGGCGACGACCGGCGCTCCAAGCTGGTGCCCTTCGACGGCGACATGTCCATCGAGGACCTGATCGCCGAGGAGGACATCGTCGTCACCATCACGCGTGGCGGCTATGTGAAGCGTACGAAGACGGACGACTACCGCTCGCAGAAGCGCGGCGGCAAGGGCGTACGCGGTACGAAGCTGAAGGAAGACGACATCGTCGACCACTTCTTCGTCTCCACCACGCACCACTGGCTGCTGTTCTTCACCAACAAGGGCCGGGTCTACCGGGCCAAGGCGTACGAGCTCCCGGACGCCGGCCGTGACGCCCGCGGCCAGCACGTCGCCAACCTGCTGGCCTTCCAGCCGGACGAGCAGATCGCCGAGATCCTGGCGATCCGCGACTACGACGCCGCTCCCTACCTGGTGCTCGCCACCAAGGGCGGCCTGGTGAAGAAGACCTCGCTGAAGGACTACGACTCGCCCCGCTCCGGCGGCGTCATCGCGATCAACCTCCGGGAGACCGAGGACGGCAGCGATGACGAGCTGATCGGCGCCGAGCTGGTGTCGGCCGAGGACGACCTGCTGCTCATCAGCAAGAAGGCCCAGTCGATCAGGTTCACTGCGACGGACGATGCGCTTCGCCCGATGGGCCGTGCGACATCGGGGGTCAAGGGGATGAGTTTCCGCGAGGGGGACCAGCTCCTCTCGATGAATGTCGTCCGGCCCGGTACGTTCGTGTTCACTGCCACTGATGGCGGGTACGCGAAGCGGACCGCCGTCGACGAGTACCGCGTCCAGGGACGCGGCGGCCTCGGCATCAAGGCCGCCAAGATCGTGGAGGACCGCGGTTCGCTCGTGGGCGCGCTGGTGGTCGAGGAGACCGACGAGATCCTCGCCATCACGCTCGGCGGCGGTGTGATTCGTACGCGAGTCAACGAAGTCAGGGAGACGGGCCGTGACACCATGGGCGTCCAACTGATCAACCTGGGCAAGCGCGATGCCGTCGTCGGCATCGCTCGTAACGCCGAGGCCGGCCGCGAGGCCGAAGAGGTCGAAGGGGCCGACCCGGTCGAGGAGACCGAAGAGGTCGAAGGGACTGAAGCGGCCGACGTCGAGACGGCTGAGGCGGTGGCGGAGGGCACTGAGCCCTCGGCCGGGGAGCACGAGGAGTAGAGCGTGAGTGGAGCCACGGGCGCCGGATCGGCCGCATCCGGAGCGAACGGTGCCCGTGGCCCTGCCGCGGACTCCCAGGCTGGGGACGCCCCCGCCGACAGCAGGGGGAATACGGTGACGGACACCAGGGGGGCACAGCCGCCCTACGAGATGTACAGCGGCGAGCAGCCCGCCCCGCAGCAGGGCGGCCAGCCGTACCACCCGCCGCAGGCGTATCCCTCGCCCCAGGGCGGCGGCACGCAGGGCGGTCAGCAGCAGCCCGGTCAGGCCGGACAGCCCGGACAGACGGCCGCCGCGGTGCGCCATCCGCGGACGGGCGCCAGGACGACTCCGCGTACGCGCAAGGCGCGGCTGCGGGTGGCCAAGGCCGACCCGTGGTCGGTGATGAAGGTCAGCTTCCTGCTCTCCATCGCGCTGGGCATCTGCACGGTCATCGCCGCCGCGGTGCTGTGGATGGTCATGGACGCCATGGGCGTCTTCTCCACGGTCGGCGGAACGATCAGCGAGGCGACCGGGTCCAACGAGAGCAACGGGTTCGACCTTCAGTCGTTCCTCTCGCTGCCGCGGGTCCTCATTTTCACCTCGGTCATCGCCGTGATCGATGTGGTGCTCGCCACAGCCCTGGCGACGCTCGGGGCCTTCATCTACAACCTCTCCGCCGGTTTTGTGGGCGGCGTCGAGCTCACGCTCGCCGAGGATGAGTGAGCACGGACAACCGATTTTGGGACTGGCCCCGACGTGCGCTAATCTTCATGAGTCAGCGCGCAGCGCGGCGGGGCTATAGCTCAGTTGGTTAGAGCGCATCCCTGATAAGGATGAGGCCACAGGTTCAAATCCTGTTAGCCCCACTTTCACAGATCGGCCCGGACGGTGATTCACCGTCCGGGCCGATCTCGTTGTCGTCTCAGATGGCTCTATAGCGATCTCCAGCTGATCCCTTTGCCCATGGCTGGAGTTGAGACGTACGTTGGTGTGTACGTAGGTCACCGATCGGTATCGGTCGGTGTGTATAGTCGAGCGCCAGAAGTCCTCATACGTCAAGGAAAGACGAGGTCGCGCGGTGAAGAAGCTTCTCCTGGTCGCACTGGCCGCCATCGGCGGGCTCCTCGTGTACCGCCAGATCCAGGCGGATCGCGCCGAGCAGGATCTGTGGACGGAGGCGACCGACTCCGTGCCCGCAGGTTCGGGTGTGTGAGACGTAAGCTGTCTTGATCACGAAGCCCCGGTCGCGCAAGCGGCCGGGGCTTCGTGCTGCCTGCCCTTCGGGTGGGCTTTCGTGTTCTTGAGGCCGTCGGCGGCCCCCGGGTGCCGTCGGCCGCGCGCTGGCCGTCTGCGACCGATGTTGATGTTGCGTGACCGTGACAGCCGCAGTCTTGAGTTCACCTCCGCAAATCACTAGCTTGCGAGAGCAAAGCTGATGGCTATAGCGGCTGCGCAGCGGGGGCTGCTCGGGAGGGGACGCGAGTGAGGACACGACGACGCCTGGGGGGACGGCGCCTGGCCGGACGACTTCTTGGGGCGGGGGCGACGGTCGGAGCGGTGCTGCTGGCCCTGGCAGCGGGGCCGCTGCCGACCGCTGGGGCCGCAGGGGTCGATGGGGCCCGTGGGGCCGCTGAGGCCGCTGGACGGCCTCTCAAGGCCTATGGAGGGGCCGAGGCCGTCGCCCTGCCCGCCGAGGCGAAGAACGGGCTGGTGATGGTCCTCGACTCCTCCGGCTCCATGGCCGACGACGACGGCGCTGGCAGAAGCCGGATGGAGTCTGCCCGCTCGGCCGTCGCAACCGTCGTGGACGCCCTCCCCGACGGCTTCCCCACCGGACTGCGGGTCTACGGCGCGGACCAGCCGAAGGGCTGCACCGACACCCGCCTCGCCCTGCCCGTGCGCCCGCTCGACCGCGCCGGCATGAAGCAGGCCGTGGGCGCCGTGCAGCCCAAGGGCGACACGCCCATAGGGCTGTCGTTGCAGAAGGCCGCTCAGGACCTGCCGAAGGCCGCCGGCGGGGCGATCGGGACGCGCACGATCCTGCTGATCTCCGACGGCGAGGACAACTGCGGTGCTCCGCGGCCCTGCGAGGTCGCCGAGCGGCTCGCCGAGGACGGCGTCGGGCTGCGCATCGACGCCGTCGGATTCCAGGTGCGGGGCGCGGCGCGGGAGCAGCTTGAGTGCGTCGCGAAGGCGGGCAACGGCCGCTACTACGACGCCCCCGACGCCCAGTCGCTCGCCCGCCAGCTTCAGCGCTCCGCGCAGCTGTCGGCGGACGGGTACCTCTTCCGCGGCAAGCCGGTCGGGGGCTCGCTGACGCGCGACGCGGCCCCCGCCCTGGTGCCGGGGCAGTATCTGGACACGATCGGTCCCGGCGAGAAGCGGTACTACGCGGTCGACTTGGACGACCGGTCCACGGTCGACTTCTCGGCGACGGCGGTGCCGCAGCCCGGTGCGACGGTCGACGTCTTCGACGTACTGCGCACGAGGATCGCGTACGACGACGACAGCGCCTGTGAGCAGAGCGCCGAGCAGTTCCTCCAGAAGGAGGGGGCGACTCCGCTGACCTCGGCCGTCGCCCGGATCCCGAGCGCGAAGGGGAGCTCGCGATGCGACGAGGCGGGCCGGTACTGGCTCGTCGTCGAGCGCGAGACCCAGCGAGGATCGGATGCCGCGCGCTGGCCGCTGGAGCTGACGTACGGCGTCGAGGAGCCGCTGGCCGCGGAGGTGACGCCCGCTCAGTCGCAGCCGGAGTACGGCAAGGGCGGCAAGGACGCCACGCTGCCGACCGGCGACCCCCGGGACGTGCGGGGCGGCACCGGCTTCAACGACGCGCAGGAGATCGGTCCTGGCGTGTGGCGCGACAGGCTCCTGCCCTCGCAGACCCTCTGGTACAAGGTGCCGGTCGGCTGGGGGCAGCAGCTGAGGTACGACGTGGAGTTCGCCAACGAGCCGACCGTGGACGGCGGTTCGGTGCTGTCCCACGGAGCGACCGAGGTCTATACGCCGGCGAGGTCGCCGGTCGGCGGCGGCACCGGGGAGTTCACCCAGCAGACGATCTATGACGGCCGTCCCGCGGCGCTGGAGATGGGCACCGTGCCCGTCGCCTGGACCAACCGCTATGAGCCCCACCCCAACGTCTTCCCCGTCCACGCCACGGGCGGCTTCTACATCGCCGTCACGCTGGGCGCGAGGGCCGCGGAGATCGCCGAGAACCCGCGGATCGGCGTGGTGCTGCGGGTGGCGGTCCTCGGCGACGAGCTGGCCGGGCCGCAGCACAACGCTCCCGTGCTGGCTGAGAAGCCCGACAAGAGGGGTGATTCGGCGGCCAGGAGGGACAGCGAGGCGACCGCCGGGGCAGGATGGTCCGGCACTGCCCTCGCAGCGGCAGGCGGCGCCGCGGTCGTCCTGATCGTGATTCTGGTGCTCGTACTGGTACGGCGGACAAGGAGAAGCGCGTGAACAGGCGGCGCGAGCGCGGCTGGGGCCGGGCGACGCTGGCATCCATAGCGGCCATGTGCGCGGTGGCGGCGCTGCCCGGGCAGTCGTGGGCGGCCGCGGAGCACCCGTACGCGTTCGACAGCGAGGCGAAGCCCGTCCAGGGCGCCGCGGTCAACAGCGACGGGCCGACCCTGGAGGCCGGATCCGTCTACAAGGACACGATCAAGCCGGGCGAGAAGCGCTACTACCGAATCGACCTGGACGCCAAGGCCAGCGCCTATGTGTCGGCCGTGGCCGTCCCCAAGCTCGGCACGAAGGTCGCCTATGGCGACAAGCTCGCGGTGAGCATCGAGGACCGCTCGGGCGTCAAGTGCGGCGACGACGACGCCATGTTCCGTACCGGGGCGTTCGCCCGCCCCGTGGCCGCCTACGCGGACCGCACGATCGACAAGTCGAGCAGCAGCTGCCAGGAGTCCGGCGCGTACTACGTCCTCCTCCAGCGGACGAGCCAGGCCACCTCCACACCCGAGCCGTGGGAGGTGGAGATCCGTTTCGCCTCCGAGCCCGGGCTGACGGAGTCCGCGCCCACGGCGCCGCCCGAGAACTGGCCGTCCGCCTCCCCTGCCGCGCCCGCCGGAGGCCCGCAGAAGCGCGCCGGAGGCGCCGGCTTCGCGGAGGCCACCAGCCTCAAGCAGGGCGAGTGGCAGGACGAGATCGTCCCCGGCCAGACGCTCTTCTACCGCGTGCCGGTGGACTGGGGGCAGCAGATCTTCGCCAGCGCCGACCTGGGCAGCAGCACGGCCACCGACAGCTCCAAGAGCGTGTCCAACGCCCTGGTGCTGTCCCTGCACAACCCCGCTCGCGGGCACGTCGACGAAGAGGCGGGAGTGATCTACGACGGCAAGCAGAAGTCAGTCGCCCTGGAGCCGCTGCCGCCGGTGGCGTACGAGAACCGGTACGACTCCGCCGGCAGCGACGCCGCCATGCGCTTCGCCGGCTGGTACTACCTGTCGGTCACGCTCAGCCCAGAGATCGCGGATGCCTACGGCAAGCAGGCGCTGCCGTTGACCCTGCGGGTGAACGTCGACGGCAAGCCCAAGCCCGCTCCCGCGTATGCCGGGCCCGCCGGGGAGTTCGAGGTCTCCGACGACGACAAGAAGGCGGCGGACACCGGGAAGAGCGCCTCCGCGGCTGCCGACACCAGCACGATGAAGCTGGTCGGGGCGGCCGGGATCGGGGCCGGGACGGTGCTGGTGCTGGGCCTCGGGGCGTGGATGCTGCTGGCGCGGCGCCGGACGCCGGAGCCGGCTGCGCCCGGGGGCTACCCTGCGCCGATGCCGGGGCAGCCGGGTCTGGGGCAGCCGATGCCGGGGCAGTTCGGTCAGCCGCCGGTGCAGGGGCACGGTATTTCGGGGCCGTACGGTCAGGCGCCCGGGCCCTACGGCCAGCCGCCCGCCCAGTAGCCCAGGGCGCGGACCGACCAGCCAGCCGAGGCCAGAAAGGGTCAGGCCAGGCGTGGGTCAGGACTGGGTCAGAGCCCAGATGCCGACCGCGAAGCAGACCAGGGCCACCAGCAACACCGGGATCGCGACCCTCGGGGGCGGTCCCGGTCGTTTCTGTGCCGCGGAAGGTGGAACCTGCGCGCTCTGAGCGGTGTAAGCACGAGTAGGAGCAGGTTCGTACTGCACCGGGGCGATCTGCTGAGGAGGGGGGAAGCCGTGCGCGGGTACGGGGGCGGTCGTGGGCGTCGGGGTGGGCGTTGGCGTTGGCGTGGGGGTCGGCGTGGGCTCCGAGGCCGCGGGCATGGGAGGCGGTGTGGACGGCTGGGCCGCGTAGGGCAGTTGTGGAGGCTGCTGGGCGGGGTGCTGGGCCGGCTGCTGCACATGCTGCTGTACGGGTACGGACTGCTGTACGGGAGGCTGTGCCGCCTGCTGGGCGAACGGCTGCTGCTGCGGCGGCGGGGCCAGGTGGAAGCTGCCCGTCTCGGACGGCGGAAGCGGCGGCTGCGCGGGGACCTGGAGGGAGGGCTGTACGGGGGGCTGGGAAGTCTGTCCTGTCAGCGGGGCCTGGGCCTGGGGCTGCGGCGGGATCTGAGGGGCCGCCGCCGGGCTGGCGGGGCTCGCGGCCGGGCCGGTGGGGTCGAAGCCGGAGGGGAGCGGACCGATCTGGTCGAAGACCTCGACCGGCTCGTCGTCGGCGCCCGCGTCGGGAAGCAGTTCGACGGCCGCCGTGAGCGCCTTGCGCGCGCCCGTGGCCGTACGGAACCTGGCCTGCGGATCGGGCTGCAGCAGACCGGCGAGGACCTGCCACAGCGGCTCCGGGATGCCCTGGGGAGCGCCCGGGGTGCCGTTCTTGGCGAAGTGCTCGATCAGGGCGCGGGAGTCGGGCTTCTTGCCCTGGAGCAGATAGAGCGCGACCAGACCGACCGCGAAGAGGTCGGCTGTGAAGTCCGGCTCCGCGCCCATCATCTGCTCGGGCGCGAAGTAACCGGGCGTGCCCACCACATAGTTGGTCTCGGTCAGCCGGGGCTCGCCCTTGCGCATGGAGATCCCGAAGTCGGACAGCCGCAGATGCGGCCGCCCGGTTCCGGTGGCCTCCAGCAGGACGTTGGCCGGCTTGATGTCGCGGTGCACGACCCCCTCCGCGTGCACCGCGGCGAGTCCGGACAGCAGCTGGTCGAGCAGGGTGCAGACGAAACGGGGAGGCAGCGGGCCGTAGTCGCCGATGAGGTGCGCCAGCGATCCGCCGCTGACCAGGTCCATCGTGAACAGCACCTTGTCGTCGTCCGCGGCCCAGCTGGCCGGGGCGAGGACATGGGGATGGTCGATCCGCAGAGCCTGCTCCCGCACAAAGCGCAGCAGGGTGTGCGCATCGCTCTGCTGCAGGACCTTGGCCGCCACATAGCGGCGCCGCCGATGGTCCCAGGCACGCCAGACCGCACCGACGCCACCACGTCCGATCGGGTCGATCAGTTCGTACCGACCAGCGAAGACCTCACCCATTGTGCTGCGCCAGCTCCCGTTCCCTCGTGGAGGCGTGCTGCTGCCTCGGTCAGCCCTGGTGCGACTCGTAGTGGGCGACGGCGTCCGCGGTGCGTCCGGCGCCGTATACCCGGAGGAACTCTGCCAGTTCGGGGTGGCTCGGGGCGAGGGAGTCAGCGGCATCGATGATGTCGCCTGCCGCGGAGACGGAGCGCAGCAGCGACTGGATCTCCCGTACGACGCGACGCACGGTCGGGGCGCCGGAGCTGCTGGTGCTCTGGCTGGTGCCGGTGAGAACGGAGCCGCCCTGGGACTTCTTGACCTCTTCCATCCGGTCGGTGGCCTCGACGGCGCTGACGCTGCCGTCGGCGACCTGGCTCGCCAGCTCCTGGAGCGCCTGGACGCGCTGGACGACCGCTGGATTGCCGATCTTGGCCCGCTGACCGCTCATCAGCTGCGAGAGCATCGGCGCCGACAGGCCCAGCACGCCGGCGAGGCGGGCCTGGTTCAGGCCCAGGTCGTCGATGAGACGGCGGAAGAGCGCCCCCAGCGGCTCTCCGTACCAGCTGCGCTGCAGCTCTCTGGCTCTGGCCGTCGTTTCCTGCTGTGCCGCGTCCATGTGCGTCTCCCCATCGCTTCCCCAAGCGGGCTTCGCTGCTGCGAACCTCGACGAGCATCTTACGGAGCGTGGTCGCCCACCGGGAGTCCCAATCCTTTTGCAGGATCCAGGGGGTGAACCGGTACTCTGGTCTGCGGCGGTGGCCGAGGCAGTGATCTGCTCGGCTGTCTCCGCACTTCCGGGGCCTTAGCTCAGTTGGTAGAGCGCTGTCTTTGCATGGCAGATGTCAGGGGTTCGACTCCCCTAGGCTCCACTTGACTACACCCCTCTGACCTGCGAAAACGCGGTCAGAGGGGTTTTTCTGTTCTATTTGCCGTGCTGATGTGCCGGCACGGGAGTGCTGACGCGATCTCCGAGTGGCCCGCACGTGCGGGGCTTGGCGTGGGCTTCGTTCGCCCGATGGATCCTCCGGGTGCGAGGCCGTGCCTCCACCCAGGGAAGCGAAACAGCTTTGTCATGCCAGCCGCATCCCGTACTCGCGCCGCGGATCGGGCCGGGATTGGCCCGTCCGGGTGGTGTTCATCCGAAGAACTGCGCACGCGCGGCGTCGGTCCCCCACTTCTCGAGATGCGTACACATCATGAGAAAGGTATGTAGATCGCTCAACCCGAAAGCGAGGGGTCATGGCCGCCCTCAAGGTCAGGAATCTGTGGACCGTCTTCATCGCAGCGTTCGTCGCGCTGCTTGCCTCGGTGGGACTCACCACCGCTGCCGCCGCCGTGCGGCGGTCGTCCGCGCCGAAGCCGGCGCAGCCGCAGCAGCCGGGTCGCGCCGGAGAGCAGACCGCCGAGTCGACCGCTGAGTCGACCTCCGAGCCGACATCCGAGTCGACCGCCGGGCGGATCGCTCAGCGGACCGACGAGCGGGCTGAGGGGAGGACCGGCAGAAAGCGGGCCGACGGGCGGGCCAGCCGGGTGTTCGTGCCCGCGCCGAGTACGCGGACCGGCGTCAGGACGAGTACGCGGCTGACGGCGAAGCCCGCCGTTCGGCCCAGTACACGGTGGGTTCCCACCGCGCGCGACCGGTCGCTGCCGCCGACGATCAAGCAGCGCATCGGCGCCGAGGCGCACGGCGCGTGTCCGGCCGCCCGGCAGCTGCCCGTGCTCGAGTCCGACGGCGCCGATACGGGCCGCAGCAGCTCGGACTCCGCACCCGCGCCCGCCGCCGAGCCCGAGCTCGCCGCGGCAGCGTGAGGCGCCGGGAGCGTCTGTTCCTCCCGGCGCCTTCAGCCCCACGGGCGGTGTCCGATCAGCGACGTTCGTCGCGGTCAGAAGCCTCCGCCTCGGCCTGCTTCGCCTGCACCTCAGGGTCGAGATCCTGCGGGCTGCCGTCGACGGACGACAGCCGGCCACGGTCTGAGACCTCCGTGGCAGCGGGCGGCTCGACCAGCCAGTCGGGGTTGGCCTGCTTGTCCCACCACTTCCAGGCGATGAAGACGCCTCCGACCACCGCGCCGACGATCGCCAGCACCTTGGCCGCATGTCCGGCCTTGGCGCGCCGTTCGCGCTTCCTGACCAGCTTGTGGATGTCCTTCGCCGTCACCTGTCCGCGCAGCGCGGCCAGTGCGGCGACAGAGCGAGCCGTGGCCTCTTCCTTTACGGGCTGAGCGACGGCGACCGCGTGCTCGACACGCGGAACGGTGTAGTCAGCCGCCTGACGAGCGGCCTTGCGGGCCTGATACGCGGCCCGGTGGGCGGCCTCGTCGACCTTCGGCGGCACATGCGGCGCGACGCGCGCGTCGTACTGAGCACGGGCCTGACAAGCGGCCTGAGAGACTTTTGGCGCGAGCCGTACGCGCGCCTCGTGTGCGTAGTGCGCGGCCTGGTCCTTGGCCGTGCCGGCGTAAGGCGCCACCACTTCCGCGGCGTGCAGCACGCTGTCCTTCGCCGAACCGGTCGCGGCGCGCACGCTGTCCATGCGGGTCACGGGATCCTCCTCCTCGGTGGCGTTCTCGGGTGCTCGGGGTTCATCCCCTGTGGGGCACAGATTCGCCTTTCCACCCGTTTGAAAATCATGCCTGTAGAGAGCTGCCTCGGCATGCGGGGCGGGCATCCGGGTCATGTCGGGACCTTTGTGGACGACGATGCCACCTTTCGCCGCGCCGTGCGCCGCTTGTGGGTGGTCTCGGCGGCTTTTCTCCGTCGGGGGCGCTCCACGTGCGAGGATCGTCGGACGCAGGGAAGACGTCAGCGTGAGACGTCGGCGGAGGATTTACGGAAGGCGAATCGTGGCCGAGCAGCTTTACGCCACCTTGAAGACCAGCCAAGGCGACATCGAGATCCGGCTCCTGCCGAACCACGCGCCCAAGACGGTCAAGAACTTCGTGGAGCTCGCGACGGGCGAGCGCGAGTGGGTCAACCCGGAGACCGGCAAGAAGTCGAAGGACCGGCTGTACGACGGCACGATCTTCCACCGGGTGATCAGCGGCTTCATGATCCAGGGCGGCGACCCGCTGAGCAACGGCACCGGCGGCCCCGGCTACGAGTTCGCCGACGAGTTCCACCCCGAGCTCGCCTTCGACAAGCCGTACCTGCTGGCCATGGCAAACGCGGGCCCGGGCACCAACGGCTCCCAGTTCTTCATCACCGTGTCGCCCACCGCCTGGCTGACCCGCAAGCACACCATCTTCGGCGAGGTCAGCACCGATTCGGGCAAGCGGGTGGTGGACGCCATCGCGGGCGTCCGCGCCAACCCGCGCACGGACCGCCCCCTCGACGACGTCGTGATCGAGTCCGTCGTCGTGGAGCGCCGAGAGCGCTGAGTCCCCCGGGGAACCAATCCGCCCCGTCCGTCCGTAAGGATGGACGGGGCGATGTGTTGACCTCGTCGGATCGACCAGGAGATTGAGGGGACCTCATGGACCAGGCGCCAGGCAGTCCGCAGGAGTCGCAGGGCGCCCCCGGCGTGCCCAGCTGCTACCGCCATCCGGACCGTGAGACCGGCATCAGGTGCACCCGCTGCGAGCGGCCGATCTGCCCGGACTGCATGGTCAGCGCGTCCGTCGGGTTCCACTGCCCGGACTGTGTGCGGACCGGCTCCGGCACCGGCCACTCGCCGGGCGCCAACCGACCGCGCACCATCGCGGGCGGCGCGGTGGTGCCCGACCCCCATCTGGTCACCAAGATCCTCATCGGGCTCAATCTGGCGCTCTTCGTGGCGGTGCTCGTCACCAGGGACCTCGTCGACCGGCTCTATCTGATCGGGCTCGCCGGCAACCCGCGGATCGGCGAGGTGGTCGGGGTGGCGGACGGCGAGTGGTACCGCCTGTTCACCTCGATGTTCCTGCACGAGGCGATCTGGCACCTCGCCTTCAACATGCTGGGCCTGTGGTGGCTCGGCGGCCCGCTGGAGCAGGCGCTGGGGCGCGTGCGCTTTCTCGCGCTCTATCTGCTCTCCGGGCTGGCCGGCAGTGCGATGACGTACGCCCTCACGGAGCCCTACGAGGCCTCGCTCGGCGCTTCCGGCGCCATCTTCGGCCTGCTCGGAGCGACCGCCGTGCTGATGCGCCGGCTGAACTACGACATGCGGCCCGTCATCGCGCTGCTCGCGCTGAACCTGCTCTTCACCTTCACCTGGTCGGGCATCGCCTGGCAGGCGCACATCGGCGGTCTCATCGCAGGCGCCGTCATCGCCTTCGGCCTGGTGCACGCGCCGAGCAAGCGCCGCGATCTCGTGCAGTTCGGGACCTGTGCCTTGGTGCTGGCGGCGAGCCTGGTGACCATCGTGGTCAGGACCGCCTCGCTCACCTGAGCGGGAGCTTTCCCCAAAGTTGTCCACAGCGTGTGCTGGATCTTGTGCAAGCCGTGGGGAACACGTGTGCCCCTTGTCGCCGATCTGGGTTTTCCCAGTAGGGACAAGGGGCCGCGTACTTCACCGGCATGGCCGATGCGATCACACCGGCGTCAACGTTCAGAGAGTTATCCACAGATCGTCTGACCTTTTCCCCACTGTGGACAACGCTGTGGATAACCTCAGGGCAGGGCTTGACGGGCGGGCCGTCGAGCAGCTAGCTCTGCTACTTCCACTGGGTGGAGACGCCGAAGCCGGCGGCGATGAAACCGAAGCCGGCGACGATGTTCCAGTTGCCGAAGCTCTCGATCGGCAGCTCGCCCTCGGTGACGTAGAAAAGGACGATCCAGGCAAGGCCGATCAGGAAGAGCGCGAGCATCACCGGAGCGACCCAGCTGCGACTGGTCAGCTTGATGTTGGTCGCCTGCTTCGAGGACGGCGGCGGCGTGAAGTCGGCCTTCTTGCGGATACGTGACTTCGGCACGAGGGACTCTCCTGTCGATGCGCTGCGTTACCGCGCAGGGAAACTGGGCTGGCGCCGGGGCTGGAGCAAAGGGGGACCACTGCCTCCCCCGGGCGTCCGTTAGCGTAGTGCTTCCGCGGCGCCGAAGGAGATAAGGGTACGTTGAGCAATTCTGCCGACTCTCCCCAAGGGCCGCTTCGCCGCTCCGGCGCGCGTCCGGTCCGACTGCTCACCGCTGCCGTGTTCGCCCTTGCGGGCCTGATCTTCGTGACCAGCTTCAACACCGCCAAGGGCACCAATCTACGCACTGACGCCTCATTGCTGAAGCTCTCCGACCTGATCAAGCAGCGCAGCGCCAAGAACGGCGACCTCGAGGAGTCCACCGGCGCCGTGCGCGACGACGTCGACGCCCTCGCCCGGCGCGACGCCGGCTCCACCAAGGCCGAGGACGCGAAGCTGGGCGCCCTGGAGAAGGCCGCCGGCACCCGCAAGCTCAGCGGCCCGGCCCTGACGGTCACCCTGAACGACGCCCCGCCCGACGCCCAGGCCGCCCCCGGCTACCCCGAGCCGCAGGCCAACGACCTGGTCATCCACCAGCAGGACCTGCAAGCCGTCGTGAACGCCCTGTGGCAGGGCGGCGCCGAGGGCATCCAGGTCATGGACCAGCGGCTGATCTCCACCAGCGCCGTACGCTGCGTGGGCAACACGCTGATCCTCCAGGGCCGCGTCTACTCCCCGCCGTACAAGATCACCGCTGTCGGCGACCAGAGCGCGCTGAAGAAGGCGCTCGCCGAGTCCCCGGCGATCCAGAACTACCAGCTGTATGTGAAGGCGTACGGCCTCGGCTGGAAAGTGGACGAGCGCGATGCGGTGACTCTCCCCGGCTACTCGGGCACAGTGGATCTCCACTACGCGAAGCCCGTGAAGTAGCCCCCGGGAGGCGCCTCCCGGGAGCGGACGTCGGGGAGGGGCGGCCCGTGCCGGTGCGACTGATCGTCAGGACCTTCAGCGAGCTCTGCATCACCGTCGGCGCTGTGATCATGCTCTTCGTGGTCTACCTGCTCTTGTGGACCGGAGTGAAGGCGCAGACCGCTATGGACGGCGAGATCGACCGGCTGCTGGAGCAGTGGGGCCAGGGCTCGATCACGGTCCCCGAGCCGCCGGCGCCCGGTCCGGGGCGCGCCACGAGCCCCATACCGACGCCCACGGCGTACAAGAGCGGCGAGCCGTTCGCCGTCATGTACATCCCCCGCTTCGGCAAGGGCTGGGACTGGCCCGTCCTGGAGGGCACTGGGGTCGGCACCCTCAAGAAGGGCCTCGGGCACTACGCGGCCACCGCCGCGCTCGGGCAGCGGGGGAACTTCGCGGTCGCCGGCCACCGGCGCACCTATGGCGACCCGTTCAAGGACTTCCCCAAGCTGCGGCCCGGGGACGCGGTCCTGCTGACGGACGGGACGACGTGGTTCACGTACCGCATCGACGCCAAGCCCTACCGGACCGTTCCGGGCGACGTGGGCGTCGTCGACCCCGTGCCGCGCAAGTCCGGGTACGACGGTCCGGGGCGCTATCTGACGCTGACCACCTGCGACCCTGAGTGGGGCAGCAGCCACCGGCTGGTCGCCTGGGCGCATCTGGACGCCGCCCAGCCTGTGACCGACGGCAAGCCCGCAGCTTTCCACAGCTGACCCATGTGCCCCTGCGGCCCTTTAGTCTGGTGCGGTACCGAACGGAAAGGGACAGCATGTACGGCTGGATCTGGCGGCATCTGCCGGGCAACGCATGGGTGCGGGCGCTCATCTCGCTCGTGCTCGCCCTCGCGGTCGTCTACGTGCTGTTCCAGTACGTCTTCCCCTGGGCGGAGCCACTGCTTCCGTTCAATGACGTGACGGTCGACGGAGCGGGGGCCGCCCAGTGAGCGCGCGCATTCTGGTGGTCGACAACTACGACAGCTTTGTGTTCAACCTCGTTCAGTACCTGTACCAACTGGGCGCGGAGTGCGAGGTCGTGCGCAATGACGAGGTAGCCCTCTCCCATGCGCAGGACGGCTTCGACGGGGTCCTGCTCTCCCCCGGACCCGGTGCGCCCGAGCAGGCCGGCGTCTGCATCGACATGGTGCGCCACTGCGCCGACACGGGCGTCCCCGTCTTCGGCGTCTGCCTGGGGATGCAGTCGATGGCGGTGGCGTACGGCGGCGTGGTGGACCGCGCGCCCGAGCTGCTGCACGGCAAGACCTCCCTGGTCGAGCACGAGGGCAAGGGCGTCTTCGCCGGGCTGCCCTCGCCCTTCACCGCGACCCGCTACCACTCGCTGGCCGCCGAGCCGGCCGACCTGCCGGACGAGTTGGAGGTCACGGCGCGCACGGCCGACGGGATCATCATGGGCCTGCGCCACCGTGAACTGGCAGTCGAAGGAGTGCAGTTCCACCCCGAGTCGGTTCTGACCGAGCACGGCCACCTGATGCTCGCCAACTGGCTGGAGCAGTGCGGCGACATCGGGGCGGTCGGTCGTTCGGCGGGGCTCGCACCGGTGGTGGGCAAGGCTGTGGCGTGAGTGCCGTGCGCCCTGAGCACGAGCACGAATACGACCCGCTGACCGACCCGCTCCCGCCGGGGGAGCCTGGCTCGCCGTGGTACCGCGCGGCGGACGGACCGGAGGCCGAGGAGGCCCGCCGCCAGCCGCAGCCGCAGCCCGAGGAGTGGTACGACCCGCAGGGGTACCAGCAGGACTGGTACGCCCAGTCGGCGTCGGATCCGATAGCGCAGCCGGCGGACGACTACGCCGCCGCGTCCCGGCGGACGGCCGAGCCCTTCCCCGAGCAGCGAGCGACGGATCCCTATGCCGAGCAGCGGACTGAGTCCTTCCCCGGGCAGCGGACGGCCGAGCCCTTCCCCGGGCAGCGGGCCGCCGAGTCCTTCTCCGGCCCTTTCGCCGACCAGCGGACGGCCGACCCGTACGCCGACCAGCAGGCGGCCAAGTCGTACGCCGACCCTTTCGGGCCCATACCGGGGCCCGGGGGGACGCCCGTGCCGGACGACGAGACCGTCGCCCTGCGCACGTCAGACACGCGCCGTGCCACGGAGGTCCCCGGCCGGCTTGCGGCGGAGGTTCCGGCTGGGCCGGGGAGGGCCGAGCGGCGCAGGGCGGCGGCCAAGAGCCAGAGCCGGGGCCGACGACGCCCTGAGCCCGCCACCGGGGCCCAGACGGCCTCGGCGACGGCCTCCGACGCCCCCTCCCGGCCTCTCACCCGCATGGAGGCCCGGCGCGCCGCGCGGGCGCTGAAGGACAGCCCCGCCGTCGTCGCCAGCCGTGTCATCGGTGAGCTCTTCATCACCTTCGGCGTGCTGATGCTGCTCTTCGTCAGCTACCAGCTGTGGTGGACGAACATCCTGGCCGGGCAGCAGGCCAGCCGCGAGACGAACAAGATCCAGGACGAGTGGGCGAAGGGCCGCAAGCCCGGCGCGTTCGAGCCCGGTCAGGGCTTCGCCATCATGTACATCCCCAAGCTGGACGTCGTCGTCCCGATCGCGGAGGGCATCAACAAGCCCAAGGTCCTCGACCGCGGCATGGTCGGCCACTACGGCGAGGGGAAGCTCAAGACCGCGATGCCCGCCGACAAGCAGGGCAACTTCGCGGTCGCGGGCCACCGCAACACCCATGGAGAACCGTTCCGTTACATCAACCGGCTCGAGCCCGGCGATCCGATCGTCGTTGAGACGCAGGACGCGTACTACACGTACACGATGGCGAGCATCCTTCCCCAGACCTCGCCGAAGAACGTCGGCGTGATCGCCCCGGTTCCGGCGGGATCGACCTTCACCGGGCCCGGCAGGTACATCACGCTGACGACGTGCACGCCTGAATTCACGAGTACGTATCGAATGATCGTGTGGGGCAAGATGGTCGAGGAACGGCCGCGCAGCAAGGGCAGACCGGACGCGCTCGTCGGCTGAGGCGCAGCGCCGCCGAACGCCGGACCGCGGGGCCGACGAGGGACTTTCACGCTTCAAGACGGGAACAGGTGCAGTGGCACGTGCACGAGGCCGGATCGCCGGCGCCATCAGCGTCTTCGGCGAACTGCTGATCACCGCCGGCGTGGTGCTGGGACTCTTCGTCGTCTACTCCCTGTGGTGGACGAACGTCCTCGCCGACCGCGAAGCCGCCAAGCAGGGCGACAGGATGCGCAACGAGTGGGCGAGCAGGGGCCCCGGCGAGCTCGACACCAAGGACGGCATCGGCTTCCTGCACGTACCCGCCATGGGCAACGGCGAGGTGCTCGTGAAGAGGGGCACAGACCCCAAGCGCCTCAACGACGGCATCGCCGGCTACTACACCGACCCGATCAAGTCGGCGCTCCCCTGGGACGCCAAGGGCAACTTCACGCTGGCCGCGCACCGGGACGGGCACGGGGCGAAGTTCCACAACATCCACAAGCTCCAGGACGGCGATCCGATCGTCTTCGAGACGCGGGACACCTGGTACGTCTACAAGGTCTTCGACAAGCTCCCGGAGACCTCGAAGTTCAATGTGGACGTGCTGCAGCCGGTCCCGAAGGAGTCGGGGAAGAACAAGCCCGGCCGGTACATCACGCTGACGACCTGCACGCCCGTGTACACCTCGAACTACCGGTACATCGTCTGGGGCGAGCTGGTGCGCACGGAGAAGGTCGACAAGGACCGTACGGAGCCGACGGAACTGCGCTAGCGCAGTCGGCAGGCCACGGAGGCCGCGCGGCGGGGCGCGGGGGCGGTACGGGGGCTGCTGAGCGGCGCCGACGGCTGTCGGACGGGGGGCGGGCGGCCGCGGAGCTCGGGAGGGTGCCCCAGGGGCCCCCAGCGCCCCTCCCGGCCCACGAGCATCAGCCGCGGGGCTTCGGGCAGCCCCCCCCCACACACGCCCCTCGGCCACGAAGAAGCCCCGGCGCCCTTCAAGGGCGCCGGGGCTCTCCGCTGGTGCGGGCGTGTCGGGCTAGCCGCCGAGTCCGCCGTTGACGAGTCCGCCGTTGTTGCCGCCGTTCTGACCGCCGCCGTTCTGACCGCCGTTCTGGCCGCCGCCCCCGATGGTCGTCAGGGTGATCGTCGTCGTCTTCGGGTCGACCTGCGTGCCGGGCTGCGGGTCGAGGCCGGTGACGAACGCGGCGTCGTCCGGGGAGCTGCCGGGCTGGAACGTGATGTTCGTGAACCCGCTCTGGGCCAGGATCTGCTTGGCCTCGGCGACCGTCTTCGTCCTCACCTCGGGGACCGGGACCTGGACCTGCTGCGGGCCCTTGGAGACCTGCAGGGTCACCTGGCTGCCCTTCGCCGCGTTGGAGTTGCCCGGCGGGGACTGGTCGACGACCTCGCCCAGGGGCTTCTCCGAGTCGACGTCGACCCGCGCGACGGTGAAGCCGAGGGTCTCCAGCTGGCTCTTGGCCTGGTCGAACTGCTGACCGATCACCGGGGGCACCTCGCGGGTGGCCTTCTTGGCCACGGTGAGGGTGATCTCGGTGCGCTCCTCGGCCTGGGAGCCGCCCTTCGGGTCCTGCTTGAGGACCTCGCCGGGCTCTCCGTCGTTCTCGACCTCGATGATCTTGACCCGGAACTTCTTGTCCTCGAGACGCTCCGTCGCCCGCTCGACCTGCTGGTCGACGACGTCGGGAACCTCGATGGTGGGCGCGCCCTCGGAGACGACGACCTGGATGGTCTCGCCCTCCTTCATCTTGCCCTTGGACGGCGTCTGGTTGCAGATGCTGCCCTTGGGCTGGTCGCAGCGCTCCGTGCCCGACTGCGCGACCTTGACGCCCGCGTTCTCCGACAGCTTCTGGGCCTGCTTGTAGGTCTTGCCCACCAGCTGCGGCACGGGGAGGTCGCCCTTGCCGCCGGTCTCGCCGAAGACGGCCTTGCCGATCAGCACCGCGCCGACCAGGACGAGGACGCCCGCGAGCACCAGCAGGATCGTCGAGGTGCTGGACCTCTTCCCCCGTCGGCGGTCCGGACGGTCGTCGTAACCGCTATAGCCGCCGTCGTCGGGGTTGACCGGCGGCATCATCGACGTCTGGCCGCCCGGGTCGGCCTGGCGCAGGGCGGTGGTCGGCTGATCGTCGGGGGCGTAGCCGCCGCCATAGCCGACGGCGCCCATGGCCGCCGTCGCCGCGACGGGCTGGCCGTCGAGGCAGGCCTCGATGTCGGCGCGCATCTCGTCGGCCGACTGGTAGCGGTAGTCGGGGTCCTTGACCAGGGCCTTGAGGACGATGGCGTCCATCTCGGGCGTGATCTCGGCGTCGAAGTTGCTGGGCGGCTGCGGCTCCTCGCGCACATGCTGGTACGCCACCGCGACCGGGGAGTCGCCCACGAAGGGCGGCCGGACGGTGAGGAGCTCGTAGAGCAGACAGCCGGTGGAGTACAGGTCGGAGCGCGCGTCGACCTGCTCGCCCTTGGCCTGCTCGGGGGAGAGGTACTGCGCGGTGCCGATCACGGCCGCCGTCTGCGTCATCGTCATGCCGGAGTCGCCCATGGCGCGGGCGATGCCGAAGTCCATGACCTTGACCTGGCCGGTGCGCGTCAGCATGACGTTCGCCGGCTTGATGTCGCGGTGGACGATGCCGTTGCGGTGCGAGTACTCGAGCGCCTGGAGGATGCCGATGGTCATCTCCAGCGTGCGCTCGGGGAGCAGCTTCCGGCCGGAGTGCAGCAGCTCACGCAGCGTGGAGCCGTCGACGTACTCCATCACGATGTACGGGATGGAGATGTTGTCGACATAGTCCTCGCCCGTGTCGTAGACCGCGACGATCGCCGGGTGGTTCAGCGAGGCGGCCGACTGGGCCTCACGGCGGAACCGGGCCTGGAAGGACGGGTCACGGGCGAGATCGGCCCGCAGCGTCTTCACGGCGACGGTGCGGCCGAGCCGGGTGTCGTGGGCCAGGTAGACCTCGGCCATGCCACCACGGCCGAGCACCGAGCCCAGTTCGTACCGGCCGCCGAGGCGACGCGGCTCTTCCATAACTGTTCCAGCCCTCTCCGTCAGTCCCGACCGCACCCGTGTGTGGTCCGGCGGTGCGCTGTTCGCGCATACGCTACCCGGCACGTCCGACGCGATCCGCTCGCGACCGTCGTCTGATACCTGACCGGTATAGCAATGTGCAGGTATGGACGCCGTGCGTGAGGTGCGTCACTTCTTGCTGTCGAGCACCGCTTTCATCACAGCCTTGGCGATCGGGGCGGCCAGACCGCCGCCGGAGATGTCGTCCCGCTTCGCCTCGCTGTCCTCGACGACGACGGCCACCGCGACGGGCGATCCGTCGCCGACCTTCGCGTACGAGATGAACCAGGCGTAGGGGTTCTTGCTGTTGTTCTCGCCGTGCTGGGCCGTGCCGGTCTTGCCGCCGACCTTGACGTCCCCGCCGATCTTGGCGTTGGAGCCGGTGCCCTCCTCGACGACGGTCTCCATCATCTGCTGGAGGAGCTGCGCGTTCTTCGGGGAGAGCGGGCGGCTCATCTCCTCCGCCTCGGTGCGCTTGACGACGTCAAGGTTCGGGGCTTCCAGCTTGTCGATCATGTACGGCTTCATCAGCTTGCCGTCGTTGGCGATGGCCGCGGTGACCATGGCCATCTGCAGCGGGGTGGCAGCCGTGTTGAACTGGCCGATCGAGGAGAGCGCGTTGCCGGGGCGGTCCATGTTCTTGTCGTAGACGGACGCCGAGGTGCGCACCGGAGTGAACTGCTCGGCGTTGAAGCCGAACTTCTCCGCCGTCTCCAGCATGTCGTCCCGGCCCACCTTGTCGCCGAGCTTGGCGAAGACGGAGTTGCAGGACACCTTCATCGCCTGGTTCAGAGAGGCGTTCTCGCAGCCCGTGGCGTGGTTGACCATCTTCGTGCGGGTGTTGGGCAGGATGTACGGCTCTTCGGTGTCCGTGGCAGCTTCGATGTCCTCGACCTGGCCGTGCTCCAGGGCGGCGGCCGCGGTGACGACCTTGAAGGTGGAGCCGGGAGGGTAGACCTCGCGCAGCGCGCGGTTCAGCTTCGGCTTGTCCTTGTCCTTCTCCAGCGCGATCCAGGCCTTCTCGTCCTCGCGCGCGTAGCCCGCGAACGACGCGGGGTCGTACGAGGGCGTGGAGGCCAGCGCGAGGATCTTGCCGCTCTGCGGGTCGATCGCCGCGACGGCGCCCTTCTTGTCGCCGAGGCCCTTGAAGGCGGCCTTCTGGGCGGCGCCGTTGAGGGTGGTGACGACGTTGCCGCCCTTCTTCTTGTCGCCGGTGAACATCGCCATCGTGCGGTCGAAGAAGAGCTGGTCGCTGTTGCCCGTGAGGATGCCGTCCTCGATCTTCTCGATCTGGTTGGCGTCGTAGGCCTGCGAGGCGTACCCGGTCACCGGCGCCCACATGGGGCCGTCGACGTAGGTGCGCTTGAACTGGAAGTCGGTGTCGTTCGTCTCGACGGAGCCGGTGATCGGCTTGCCGTCGACGATGATGTTGCCGCGCTCGTTGGCGTACCGCTCGATCTGGACCCGACGGTTCTTGTCGTTGGCGTTGAGCTCGTCGGCCTCGAGGTACTGGAGCCAGTTGGTGCGCACCAGCAGGGCGAGGACGAGCAGGCCGCAGAAGATCGCGATCCGGCGCAGGGGCTTGTTCACGGTCGGACCACCTGGGTCATCTCGGCGTCGGGGGACGGAGCGGGCGCGGGCGCGGGCCGGCGGGCGGTGTCGCTGATCCGGATCAGGATGGCGATGAGCGCCCAGTTCGCGAGCACGGACGAGCCGCCGTAGGCGACGAACGGCATCGTCATACCGGTCAGCGGGATGAGACCCATGACACCGCCGGCGACGACGAAGACCTGGATGGCGAAGGCGCCCGAGAGCCCGATGGCGAGCAGCTTGCCGAACGGGTCGCGGGCGGCGAGGGCGGTGCGCACGCCGCGCTCCACGATCAGTCCGTAGATCAGCAGGAACGCCATCATCCCGGCGAGCCCGAACTCCTCGCCGAAGGTGGAGAGGATGAAGTCGGAGTTGGCGGCGAAGCCGATGAGGTCGGAGTCGCCCTGGCCCAGACCCGTGCCGAGCGTTCCGCCGGCGCCGAAGGACATCAGCGCCTGGCCGATCTGGTCGCTCTGCTCCCAGGTGCTCTGGGCGAAGGGGTTGAGCCAGAACTCGACGCGCTGCTGGACGTGCGGCTCGAAGGAGGCGACGCCGACCGCGCCGACCGCGGACATCACCAGGCCGAAGACGATCCAGCTGGTGCGCTCGGTGGCCACGTAGAGCATGATCACGAAGAGGCCGAAGAACAGCAGCGAGGTGCCGAGGTCGGTCTCGAAGACGAGGATCAGGATGGACATCGCCCAGACCACGAGGATGGGACCGAGGTCACGTCCGCGCGGCAGGTACAGGCCCATGAAGCGCCGGCTGGCCAGGGCCAGGGCGTCTCTCTTCACCATGAGATAGCCGGAGAAGAAGATCGCGATGATGATCTTGGCGAACTCTCCCGGCTGGATGGTGAACGGGCCGAGGCTGATCCAGATCTTGGCGCCGTTCACCGCCGGGAAGAACACCGGCAGGATCAGCAGGACCAGGGCCGCGGCCATCGAGATGTAGGTGTAGCGCTGCAGGATGCGGTGGTCCTTCAGCAGCATCAGCACCGCCACGAACAGCGCGATGCCGATGGCGGAGTACAGCAGCTGCTTGGGCGCGTCCGGGCTGAAGGCCCCGAACTGCGCTTTGGCGCGCTGGATCAGCCGCGGCGACTGGTCGAGGCGCCAGATCATCACCAGCCCGAGCCCGTTGAGCAGCGCCGCCAGCGGCAGCAGCAGCGGGTCGGCGTACTTGGCGAACTTGCGCACCACGAGGTGGGCCACCCCGGCGAGCAGGCCGATGCCCAGCCCGTAGCCGAGCACTCCCGTGGGCAGCTCGCCGTCGAGGGCGAGGCCCACGTTGATGTACGCGAACACCGGGATGACGACGGCGAAACCGAGCAGCATCAGCTCGGTGTTCCGTCGACTCGGTGCGTCGATCGCGCCGATCGTGGTCGTGTTGGTGACAACGCTCATGGTGGAGAAGGCCCCCTACGGCCGTTTACTGCTTACTGCAGTTCGAGGCCAGCTTCTGTTCGTCCTCCGAGAGGGTGGGACCCGGAGTGGGAGTGGCTGCGGTCGGCTTGGTCTTGGCGTTCTGGGACAGAGGCGTGCCGGCTGAGCCGCCCGCCTCGCCCTCGCCGGGCGGCGGAGTGCTCGCGCGGTCGGCCGCCTCGCGGCGCTGCTCTTCCTTCTTGCAGGCGTCCGCCTGGCTGGCGAGCTCGGTGATCTTCGCGCGGGCCTTGTCGAGGCTGTCCTCGGTGATCGTCGCCTCGACCTGCTTGCGCTGGTAGGGCGGGAGGTACTTGAGTTCGATCTCGGGGTGATCCTTCTCCACCTCCGAGAGCGAGACCCAGGCGAGGTCCTGGCTGATGCCCCGGTAGAGCGCGACGTGCTCGTTGTTGGAGCCGACGTAGTACTGGGTCTGGGTCCAGCGGTAGCCGCCGTACAGACCGCCGCCGACGACCGCCAGCGCGAGCCCGATGAAGAACGTTCTCTTCAGCCACTTGCGGCCGCCGCGCTCCTTGACGAAGTCCTCGTCGCTGTACGCGTCGAAGCTGCCCTCGGGCGGCATGCCGCTATAGCCGACGCCGTCGCCGCTGCCGGGCGGGCCGAAGCTGCCGGGCTGCGGGGGGACGGGGCGGCCGAGGCCGGCCGCGCGCCCCGCCGGGGTCTGCATGGCGCCGCCGTCGTTCAGCTGGAGCTGGTTCTCGGCGACCGCTCCGACGACCACCGGGGTGTCGCTCAGGCTCGCGGCCAGGGTGTCGTGGGAGTCGGCGTCGAGGACGTCGGCGACGATGCACGTGATGTTGTCGGGACCGCCGCCGCGCAGCGCCAGCTGGATCAGATCCTGGATCGTCTCCTGCGGGCCCTGGTAGCTGGCGAGGGTCTCCTCCATCGTCTGGTGGGAGACCACGCCCGACAGGCCGTCGGAGCAGATCAGATACCGGTCGCCGGCGCGGACCTCGCGGATGGAGAGGTCGGGCTCGACGTGGTCGCCGCTGCCCAGCGCGCGCATCAGCAGGGAGCGCTGCGGGTGGGTGGTGGCCTCTTCCTCGGTGATCCGGCCCTCGTCGACCAGACGCTGCACCCAGGTGTGGTCCTGGGTGATCTGCGTCAGCACGCCGTCGCGCAGCAGATAGGCGCGCGAGTCGCCGACGTGCACCAGGCCGAGCCGCTGGCCCGTCCAGAGCAGGGCGGTCAGCGTGGTCCCCATGCCCTCGAGCTGGGGATCCTCCTCGACCATCACGCGCAGCTGGTCGTTGGCCCGCTGCACGGCGGTGCCGAGCGAGGTGAGGATGTCCGAGCCCGGCACATCGTCGTCGAGCTGGACGAGAGTGGAGATGACCTCGGAGGAGGCCACCTCGCCGGCGGCCTGGCCGCCCATGCCGTCGGCGATGGCGAGAAGGCGTGGGCCGGCGTAGCCGGAGTCCTCGTTGCCTTCCCGGATCATGCCCTTGTGCGATCCGGCGGCGAAGCGCAGAGACAGACTCATGCGCACCTCGCCCGTCGGCTCGGGGTACAGCCGGTCTCGAGCCACACTGCCCACCCTCCGGTCGGGAGCCCGTCCCGGTCCGCTGTCGGGACCGCTGCGGCTCGCTCGCTCCGCTCGCTCATTGTCGTACTACTTCCGCAGCTCGATGACGGTCTTGCCGATGCGAATCGGCGCGCCCAGCGGAATCGGTGTCGGGGTGGTGAGTCGGGTCCGGTCCAGATACGTGCCGTTGGTGGACCCGAGATCCTCGACGATCCACTGGCCGTCACGGTCGGGGTAGATCCTGGCATGCCGGCTGGAGGCGTAGTCGTCGTCCAGCACGATCGTGGAGTCGTGTGCCCGGCCCAGCGTGATGGTCTGCCCCTGCAACGCCACCGTGGTACCCGTGAGGGTGCCCTCGGAGACGACGAGCTTGGTAGGCGCCCCGCGGCGCTGGCGGCCGGCGGGCTGCTGGCGCTGCTGAGGCGGCGCCGCCGCCTGGTTCTGGCGCGGCTGCTGGGTACGCGTGTCGGCATTGCGGCGTGAGCCGCGCTGCGTGACGCGCGTACCGAACAGGTCGCTGCGGATGACCTGAACGGCCACGATCACGAACAGCCACAGAACAGCCAGGAATCCTAGCCGCATGACCGTCAGGGTCAGCTCTGACATTGCCCCCGCTTCACCCTTCGGCTTGCCGGTAAACGATGGTGGTGCTGCCCACGACGATCCGCGAGCCGTCGCGGAGCGTAGCGCGGGTGGTGTGCTGCCCGTCTACCACGATGCCGTTGGTAGACCCGAGATCCTGGATCGTCGAGGGCGTTCCGGTCCGGATCTCACAGTGCCGGCGCGATACGCCGGGGTCGTCGATCCGCACATCGGCGTCGGTGCTGCGACCCAGCACCAGCGTCGGGCGGGAGATCTGATGGCGGGTGCCGTTGATCTCGATCCAACGTCGTACTTGAGCGCCCGCCATCGGGCCGGGGCCCGGTGTCGGGCGGCGGTCCGCGACGGGCGCGGGACCGGGCCGTCCGCCGCCCGGAGGCGGCGCGGCGGGCATGGGAGGCGCGGCGGTGGGCGGGTAGCCATAGCCGCCGCGGGCGCCGCCCTGAGGGGCGGCGGGGCCGGCCGGGGCGCGCTCGGGGGACTGTGACGTACTCGACGCGAGAGTGCGGCTGCGCACTCGGTACAGACCGGTGTCGAGGTCGTCGGCCTTCTCCAGGTGGACCTTGATCGGTCCCATGAAGCTATAGCGCTGCTGCTTGGCGTAGTCGCGCACCAGCCCGGAGAGCTCGTCGCCGAGCTGGCCGGAGTACGGGCTCAGGCGCTCGTAGTCCGGCGCGCTCAGCTCGACGATGAAGTCGTTGGGGACGACCGTCCGCTCGCGGTTCCAGATCGTCGCGTTGTTGTCGCACTCCCGCTGGAGGGCGCCCGCGATCTCGACAGGCTGGACCTCGGACTTGAACACCTTGGCGAAGGTGCCGTTGACCAGACCTTCGAGACGCTGCTCGAAACGCTTCATGACTCCCATGGGGCACCTCCTCCGTCGTTGCCGTCCTGGTACTGCTTACTGATCGTATCCACGCGTCGGGAAATCGGCTGGTTCCCCTTGTCTGCCCCGTCGATGAGTGTCACCTCTCACACGGATCGTAGAGGCGGCCTCATGACAGTGTCCCGCACCCGGCGGGTACCGAGGAGGAGTGGGGGCGGCCGCCTTCCGTTCCCCCTGTTCCCCGGTCGGGTCCCCGAAACAATCAGATGTGAATCCACCCTGTGCAGCGTGCTAATCTTCTGCATGTCGCCAAGGGGCCGCACCGAACAGGTGAGGCGCCGAGGAGCACACCCAATGCGCGGGTGGCGGAATAGGCAGACGCGCTGGATTCAGGTTCCAGTGCCCGAAAGGGCGTGGGGGTTCAACTCCCCCCTCGCGCACAGAGAGAAACCGATGAAACGGGTTCTCGCCAGAGACGAAAGTCCTGGTGAGGGCCCGTTTCTCGTTGTCCGGGCGCGAGGCTGCGGCTAGGTGGCCGGGCTCGGGGCGTTCCGGGCAGGCGGCTGCGGCTGGGCGGCGGACTCCGGGCGTTTCGACGTGAATGAACCCACATCGTGCTATCGGTCACGATGCGGGCTCTGATCTTCAGTCGATCTTCAGTCGATCTTCATCCGGCGCCCCTGGCCGTGATCGCCAGACGGTCGGTGCGACGTACCCGATAGAAGTCAGCCTGCCCAGTGGCGCCCGCCCGGCGTCACGCCCCCGAGGAGCCCAGAGCGGCTTCCGTGTCCTGGCCGCCCCACCCCTCTGGGGTGCGCCACAGGACGTGGACCTGGAAGACGTCGCGGACGGTGTCGGCCGCCCAGTCCTCGGCAGGCGGTTCGGACAGGACCAGATAGAGGCAGTCGGCCGAGGCGGCGAGGGTGTGGTTGATCTCGAGGAGACGGGTCGCTCCCGAGCGGAGGTCCGCGTACGTCGAGCGGCCCGCGCCCAGCGCCTCGTAGAGGCACAGGCCGCGCTCCGTGACGCAGCTGACGTCGACGACCGGCGAGTCAGTCGGCTGCAGGTCCGCCCAGAAGAGCTCCGACTTCAGCGCGTGGCGCACCGCCTCGTGCTTCTTGCACGTGCGGTCGGCTGCCGCCGAGGTCTCCAGCGCACGCAGGAAGCCCTCTTTCTTCGTTGTCACGGCCGCCTTCGTCGTCTCGGCGGCTTTCGTCGTCACGGCCGGTGTGGCGGGAGCTTCTTCGACGATGTGCACGGGTTCGACTTCCTTCTGCTCGGGTTGGTGCGCCGCGATGGAGGGCGCGCTCTCGGAGCCTGGGCTCGCGGCGTCGGAGCCTGGGTTCGCGGCGTCGGCCAGGCGGGCGCGGAGTGTCTCTTCTGCGTCGGCCAGGGCGCCGGCCCAGCCGGAGTTCGCCAGCCCGTCCGCCAGGGCGACGGCGTCCAGCGCGTTGTCCTTGAGGGCGCGGCCGGCGCCTGCCGCGAGGTCGCGGAGCACGGCCACGCGGCGCCTGTCCGGGCAGCCGAGCACACGCCGTACGTCCACCCAGTCCGCCTGGTCGCGGCGGAGGACGCGGTTGGCCATGCCCTGGAGCTCGGACAGACGGGTGCGGGAGTCCTCGGGAACGGC
The DNA here is from genome assembly GCF_040681075.1 of Streptomyces sp. NPDC051907. Taxonomy (NCBI): domain Bacteria; kingdom Bacillati; phylum Actinomycetota; class Actinomycetes; order Kitasatosporales; family Streptomycetaceae; genus Streptomyces; species Streptomyces sp. NPDC051907. The sequence goes on from NZ_JBFAYB010000010.1 coordinate 56,931, forward strand.
GCCGCCGCCGGTCGTCAGCTCGTCGAGCACGCTCAGCGCCGCTCTATAGCGCTCCGCCATCCTGGGCGAGATGGGCCGCCGGCCGCGCTGGTCGGCGGTGAGCACGCTCTGGTTCGTCTCGTTCGCGAAGACCCAGCAGTCCAGCTCGTCGCCCGGACGCGGCGGGGCGGAGCCGTGGCGGACCGTCAAGACCAGCAGGCGGTCGGTGTCGGGGGACAGCGCCTTGACCCGGTAGCGGCCGCCGGGCCCGGGGCCGAGAACCCGGACCCGGATGTCGGCCCCGATCTCGGGGACGTCGCCCGGTTCCGCGTCGGATCCCGTCTCGGCGGAGGGGGGTTCGGCGGTGCCGCCGGGGTCGGTGAGGACCTCCGGGAGCGGGGAGGTGTGCAGCACGGTCAGGCTCTGCGTGCTGCGGGTGAGGGCGATGTAGAGCTGACGCAGGCCGGCCGGGCCGCGGTCGGCGATGGTGGCGGGCTCGACGACCAGGACGTGGTCGTACTCCATGCCCTTGGCCTGGGCGGCGGCGAGGACGGACACCGCTTCGCGGCGCGGTCCGGTGATGTCGGCGCTCTGGTCGAGGTGGCGGCTGATCTCGTCGAGCCACCCGGAGTCGTCGGGAACGATGACGGCCACGGACCGCAGAGTGCGCCCGTCGCTCGTGCCCACCAGCCGGGTCACATGGGCGACGGTGTCGTCCAGGAGCTTCCACGGCTCGGTCGCCTGCGTTCGTACGGCGTTCTCGCCCGCCGCCCGGACGGCCTGCGGGTACGGGAGCGCCGGGGCGACCGTCCGCGCCAGCGGTGCGACGAACTCCATGATCTCCGCCGGCACGCGGTAGCTGGTGCTCAGCTCGGCGACCCGCCAGTCCCCGTCGTCGGACAGGAGCGTGCCGAGCCGGTCCCAGCTGACGTGGGTGTGCGGGCCGGTTGCCTGGGCGAGGTCGCCGAGGATGGTCATGGAGCCGCCGACAGCGCAGCGGCGGCGCAGCGCGCGGGCCTGCATAGGCGTGAGGTCCTGAGCCTCGTCGACGACGATGTGCCCGTAGCGCGGGGGGACCTCCCCGGTGATGAGGAACTGGAGCTCCTCCAGGCAGACGTGGTCGTCGAGGGTCCAGGGGTCGGCGTCGGCGGTGTCGGCCCGGGGGCGGTGCAGAGCCGCCTGCTCTTCCTCGTCGAGGACGCCGTCGGCGCAGGCGCGGAGCAGGTCGGGCGAGTCGTAGAGGCTGCGCAGGGCCTCCCGGGCGCCGGGCGACGGCCAGAAGCGTTCGACGAGCCGCTCGACCCGGCGATTGCGTTCCAGGTCGCGGCGGATCGTGCCGCCCTGCCCGCGGCGGGGCGCTATGGCGGCGAGCTCCTGCAGGAGGCGGTCGACGAACAGACTGCGGAAGCGGTCGCGGCGCTGCCGGTAGGGGCCGTCGCCGCCGCGGGCCTCGTCGAAGAGAGCGAGGACCTCGGACCGCGGAACGCGCAGGGTCGTGCTTCCGGCCGTGATGACGACGGCGGGCTCGTCGCCCTCGAAGGAGGGCGCTGTGGTGAGCTCGTCGAGGGCCTCGGGGCGGCAGTCGTTCTCGACGCGGCGCCGCAGGACCGCTGCCATCCGCTCGTCGGACTTCACCTGCCGTACCCGGGGACTGTCGGCGCCGAGGATCTCGCCGTCCCAGAGACGGGCGAGCTGGACGGCGTTGACGTCGCGGGTGCCGAGAGTGGGCAGGACCTGGCCGACATAGTCGAGGAACCGCTGGTGGGGGCCGATGACGAGGATGTCCTGGGCCTTGAAGTGGTTGTTGTTGACGAGCCAGGTCACGCGGTGCAGACCGACGGCGGACTTGCCGGTGCCCGGGCCGCCCTGGACGACGAGGATGTCGGCAGGGGAGCCGGTGACCAGCTTCATCTGGTCGCGGCGGATCGTCTCGACGATGTCCCGCATACGGCCGCTGCGCGAGCGCTGGAGCTCGCGCAGCAGGAAGTCGTCCGGCTGGAGCGGCTTACGGCGCTGGATGCGGGTGACGTCGCCGGGCGTGGGAGCCGGCTGGCGCTCTCCTCGCTGCGCCGGGACCGCATCCGGCCGCGTCGCGACGGGAGCCTCGGGTCCGGCTGCCCGCCCGGCCTCGTCCGCGGCCGGGCGGGGGTGCGGGATGGTCGCGGGCGCCGGGGTCGCGGGCGACGCGAGGGCGATCTCGTCGAAGTAGCCCTCGACGACCCGCTGCACGCAGTGCAGTCGCCGCCGCAGGACCACCTCCCCCGGCTCCTCGGGCAGCGCCTCGGACCAGAGTCTCGCCCGCGGGCTCGTCCATAACAGGACCACCGGCTCGTTCGCCGCGTCGCGTACGCCCCGGCGGCCGATGTACCAGGGGCGGGGCTCCTCGCTGGGATCCCCCGGCGCGTCGACGCGGGAGAAGACCAGCGCCTCGTCGCCGAGTCCGCCGTACGCCGTGGCCCGTGCCTCCGCGTCGATCCGGTTGGCGATGCCGTCCTTGCCGCTCGCCGACGCGGTGGCGGCCGAGGTCCCGCTCATCTCGGCCAGCCGCGCCGTATAGCAGTCGTATGCGTGATCCACCGCCTTCTGCTCGACGGCGATGGTCTCGTCGCGTGTGGTGGTGCTCATGTGCATCCTCCCTGCGGCGCGCCCGTGGGGCGCCGCTACGGGCCTGCGCCCGTACCCCGCTGAAACAACTATCAGAGACCGGACGGTGACCAACAGTCAGGACGACAGTTCTCGGGCGGGTTCTTGGATCTCCGTTCTCCGGGCGGGGACTTGGGGGAGGATGGCGCGTTTGGCCAGGGGCGCGGGTGGTGGCTTGGACGGGTGCACGGTCCGAGGCTCGGGCGGGTGCTCGGTCGGGCGTGGGGGCGGCCGAGGGCTGCTGCGCGGCATGGGCTCACGGGGGGCCTACGGGCGTTGTTCGCCGGTGGCCCTGGGGCCCGCCTACAGGCCGCTCACGCTCGCCGGAGCGGGCTCCGAGCCGCCCATGTCCAGCCTGAAGGGCGGGTACTCGTCCGTCATGAGGCTCGTGTAGGCGGCGACTCGGATCACCCAGCGGTCGAACCCGACGACCAGGTCGAAGATGTCCTTGGGGTACTTCTCGGTGAAGGCGAGGACGACGGCGGCGATGACCGTCAGCACGGCGATCAGACCGCCGCCCCACCAGCCGGCGCTGGCGCCGCCGGCCAGGAACGCGATCACGATGTAGTGCGGGATCGCCAGCAGCCACCACTTCACCAGGACGAGCCCTCGCGAGAGCCGCTCCGGGTAGGCGATGTCCAGGCGGGCCGGGTAGTCGGGTTCCGGGCCGAGGCTGAAGGGCGGGTAGCGGTCCGTGCCCAGCCCCGCGTAGCCGTAGTAGGAGACGCGCCAAGTCCACCGCAGGACACCGACGTTGAAGTCGAACAGCCCGCGCGGGTAGCGCTCGGTGAACAGGATCGCGAAGAACGCGACGATGCTGACCAGCGTGAAGGCGATGTAGAGGAAGAACAGCACGACATAGTGCGGGATCAGCATCAGCCACTTCACCAGCCATAGCCAGCGCGAAAGCGGTGCTTCCAGCACCGCTTCCACCCTGACGGGCGCGTATGAGGCAGGAGCCGTGCTCATGGCTCTCAACTCCCTCGAGCCGGGAATGCGCGGTCGCGGGTGGGCCGACTCCTACCCGCTCGGGTAGCGCTCGCAGGCGGACGTGCCCTGTGCGGTGCTGCCGTCGGGCCGCAGGGCGGGGGGACTGGGCCGCACCCGCGTGCGCGGTCGGCTCCGCACGCGCGTGCAGGGTGTGCTCGCGGTCAGTGCCGCACCTCCAGTGTGTTCCGGCACGGGAGCGAGCGCATGAGCAGGACGAATCCGCAGGCCGGGCCGGTGGTCTCACCCGTCGGCGGCTCCTGTCGCGAGGCTCAGGCTCAAGGGGTCGACCTTCGTCGCTCCAGGACGAGACGGAAGGAGGGCGAGGAGAGCAGGGCCCGCTGCTTAGGGTGCGGACGTGACAGCGGCGACGAAGAACCTGGCCCACGGGAAGATCTGGAAGATCCGGACCTGGTGGAAGTGGCTGGCGGCCCCCGAACTGTGGTCCCGGCGGCGGATCGCGGGCGAGACGGTCCTCGCACTGGTGCTGGGGCTTATGGCGGCCGGCACCGAGGAGGTGCTGGGCGGCACGGGCGTGCGGCTGTTCGCCGTGGGCGCGGCGGCGGCCGTGCTGTCGATGCTGCGCCGGCGCATGCCCATGACCGTGCTGGCGGTCACGGCCGCGCTGACCCCGCTGCTGGGCGGCTTCGCGCCGCTGACGATGCTCGTGGGCTGGTCGGCGGGCCGCAGGATCGTGGGTGCGGGACGCGCGCTGGCCGCATTCACGGTCGCGTACGCGCTCTTCGTGGCCGGCATGTTCGTAGACAGCTGGCCGGCGCCCGCGCCGATGACCCTGGTGCTGTTCACCACCCTGTACTTCCTGGCGACGAATGTCGTGCCCGGGCTGGCCAGTCGCTACTGGACACAGCGCCGCACCCTGCTGCACACCCTTCAGGAGCGCAACGGCCAACTGCTGCGGGAGCGGGCGATGGTGGCCGGGCAGGCGCGGCTGCGCGAGCGGCAGCGAATAGCCCAGGACATGCACGACAGCCTGGGCCACCAGCTGGCGCTGATCTCCGTGCACACGGGGGCGCTGGAGGTCGACCCCGAGCTGACCGCACGTCAGCGGGAGGCGGTGGGCGTGCTGCGGGACGCGTCCGTGACCGCGATGCACGAGCTGCGCGAGGTCGTCGGCATCCTGCGCGACGGCGTCGAAGCGCCCGCGCCGGCGGACGAGGCGGGGCGCCCCACGCGCGGCGCGGCAGGGATCGAGTCGCTGGTCGAGGCGGCCCGGGCCGCGGGGAACACGGTGGAGCTGCGGAGCACGGGAGGGATCCGGCCGCTCGCCGCCGCCGCCGACCACGCGGCGTACCGCATCGCGCAGGAGGCGCTGACCAACGCCTACAAGCACGCTCCTGGCGCTCCGATCACCGTGGAGCTGAGGTACGAGCCGGACTCGTTCGTCGTCGAGGTCGTCAACGGAGCGATGGCGCCGCTGGGGCCCGGGGAGGTCGTCAGCGGCGGGCAGGGGCTGACCGGGCTGCGCGAACGCGCACGGCTCGTCGGCGGGATGGTGCACGCGGGGCCCGCGGACGGCGGCGGGTTCCGGGTGGCGGGCGTGCTGCCGTACGGAGTCGTGGAGGCGACGCCTCTGGTGGGCGCCGAGGACGACTTCCGGCAGCAGGCGCCCATGGTGGGGCGGGGGATCGACGCTGCGGTCTGGAGCGGACCTGCGGGCGGTGGGCGTGCTTTTGGGCCTGGCGGTCCTGCCGGGCCGGCGGGTCTTGGCGGGCCGAGCGGTTACGCAGGGGCCGGTGGCGCCTACTTCGACTGGACGCTCTCTGAGCGGGAGTTGGCGAGGATCGGCAAGGGCAGAAGCAGGTCCAGCGGGATCGCCAAGGGGTGTGGGGTGGCGGCCGTGGCGTTGCTGGCGCTGGTGGTGGTCGGCGTCTTCGGGCTGCTCTTCCTGATGGGGCTGTTCAGCAAGGGAATGATCGACCCGGGGCAGTACGAGAACATCAAGGTCGGGGCGCCCGAGGACGAGGTGCGCGATCGGCTGCCCAGCGGGGACACCGTGGTGACGACCGGCCTGCATGGGAAGGGGCCGAAGGAGCCGGAAGGGTCTGAGTGCCTCGTGCTGATGTCCTCGGAGGTGGGGGAGAACATCGACACCGAGCCGGTGTTCCGCTTCTGCTTCAAGGACGGCAAGCTGATCGAGAAGCAGTCGTACGAGGTCAGCCGGTAGGCGTGCAGGCGTGGGGGTAGATGTGGCGGGTCCGTCGTCGGGCGCGGGGCAGCAGTTGGGATCCGCGGGTCCGTCGTCGGGCGCGAGGCAGCAGTCAGGATCCGCGGGTCCGTCGATCCGCGTCCTGGTCGCGGATGACGAGCCTCTGATCAGAGCCGGGATCCGCATGATCCTCACCTCCGACCCCGCCATCGAGGTCGTCGCGGAGGCCGCCAACGGGCGCGAGGCGGTCGACCTGGCGCGTGCGCACAGCGCGGATGTGGTCCTGCTCGACATCCAGATGCCGGTGATGGACGGGCTCACGGCGCTTGGCGAGCTGCGCAGAGCCGTGCCGGCGGCCCGGGTGATCGTCCTGACGACCTTCGGCGAGCGGGAGAACGTACTGCGGGCGCTGGAGTACGGCGGCGCGGGGTTCCTGCTCAAGGACACCGCGCCCGCCGAGCTGATCGGGGCGGTACGGGCGGCTGCCGCGGGTGACGCGTACCTCTCGCCCGGCGCCACCCGGCATGTGGTGGATCAGCTGGCCTCGGGGCGTGCCGCAGCGCGCAGTGAGGCTGCCCGGGCGCGGGTGGCTGCGCTGAGCGGGCGGGAGCGGGAGGTCCTGGCTCTGCTCGGCGAGGGCTTGTCCAACGCCGACGCGGGGCGGCGGCTGCATATGAGCGAGGCCACGGTGAAGGCGTACGTGAGCCGGATCCTGGCGAAGCTGGAGTGCGATAACCGGGTGCAGGCGGCACTGCTGGCGCGCGACGCCGGGCTGTAGCGGGTGGCGCACGGCGGGCGGTGTCTGTGCGGGTGTCTGTGCGGTGTCTACGGGCCGCAGGTGTCGTAGGCGATGTTTCACGTGAAACGTGCGCGGGGCGGTCCCCGCGGGCGTTCGGTCATCGGCCTGAGCGTGGCCCGGGGCGCGGGCCTGTCCCTGGCATGGGGCGCGCCGGGAGGCGGCGTGGGGGCTCATGGGGCTCGGCCGGTGGGCAGAGGCGCATCTGGGGGACGCGAGCATGACAAGCGCTGCCGCTGGCGCGGTGACGTGCTGACGTGGGCTGCTGGTGGGGCTTCTGGCCAGGAGTGCGTCGTCCGAGGTCGCTGAGGTCGGCGCGCCGTGCCGAGGTTATCCACAGGGGGAGACGATTGCCGGGCGTCGGCTGTACGGTCGGTGCCAGTTGATGTTGAAGGTGTACGGCGACGGGGGAGTGATCGCGTCATGAGCGAGTCCGAGACGGTACCGCAGCAGTCCGACGGCCCCCGGGGCGGTGGGCGCATTCCCGAGGTGCCCGGCTTCGCGCCGCGCACGACACACGGCGATCCAGACAGCGCGCCCTCCCCCAAGAGGGAGGGGAAGGCGCTGCGGGACCGGATCCCGCGGTCCTCGCACGACTCGCTGGTGCTCGCCGTAGCGCGCCCCGACGCCGTCCAGGCCGTCGAGGAGTCCAGCCGGGGCCGGGTGCCGGAGCTCGCTCCGATACGCGTCGGCCGCATGGCGGCCTCGCCCTTCGCCTTTCTGCGCGGCTCCGCCGGCCTGATGGCGCACGACCTGGTGGGCACGCCGGTCACCGGCGTCAGCGCACAGATCTGCGGCGACGCGCACGCGGCGAACTTCGGGATCTACGGCGACGTCCGCGGCGGTCTCGTCATCGACCTCAACGACTTCGACGAGACCGTCGTCGGCCCGTGGGAGTGGGACCTCAAGCGGCTCGCCGCCTCCCTGGTCCTGGCCGGCCGCGTCGCGGGCGCGGACGAGACCGTCTGCCGCGCCGCCGCCTTCGACGCCGTGGGCTCCTACCGGCGCACCATGCGGCTGCTGTCGAAGCTGCCCTCGATGGACGCGTGGAACGCCATCGCGGACGAGAAGCTCGTCTCCCACACCGACGCGCGGGACCTGGTGGGCACGCTGGAGAAGGTGTCGGCGAAGGCCCGCAACAACACGGGCGCACGGTTCGCCGCCAAGGCCACGGAGGAGTGCGGAGACGGCGGGCGGCGCTTCGTGGACGCTCCGCCGGTGCTGCGGCGGGTGTCCGACGCGGAGGCCGCAGCCGTCGCCACATCGCTCGGCGGGTATCTGAGCACGGTCTCGGAGGACCGGCTGCCGCTGCTCGCGCGGTACACCATCCACGATGTGGCGTTCCGCGTGGTGGGTACCGGCAGCGTCGGGACGCGGTCGTATGTGGTGCTGCTGCTGGACCACCGCGGCGAAGCGCTGGTGCTCCAGGTGAAGGAGGCGCGGGCGTCCGCGCTGCTGCCCTACCTCCAGGCCGCCGGGTTCCCGGAGCCGCAGGCCGAGCACGAGGGCCGGCGGGTCGTCTTCGGCCAGAAGCGGATGCAGGTGATAAGCGACATTCTGCTCGGCTGGACGACGGTCGACGGACGGCCTTTCCAGGTGCGGCAGTTCAGGAACCGCAAGGGCAGCGTGGACCCCGCCGCGCTCACCCCCGACCAGTTCGACGACTACGGACGGATGACCGGCGCCCTGCTGGCCAGGGCGCACGCGCACAGCGCCGACCCCCGGCTGCTCGCCGGGTACTGCGGCAAGAGCGAGGAACTGGACGAGGCGGTGGCCCACTTCGCCGTGGCGTACGCCGACCGGACGGAAGCGGACCACGCGGAGCTGCTCGCAGCGATCAAGAACGGCCGGATCGAGGCTGAGATGGGTGTGTGACGGGCCGCTCGGCCGCGCCCGTACGCTGGACGCGTGAGCCAGGATGCAGCCGGTGGTCCGACCACCCGGAACGACGAAGAGCAGGACCCGCAGGCTCGGCCGGAGGCCCGGCTGGAGAAGGCGGTGTCCGCGGCCGAGCAGGCGCTGATCGAGTTCGAGATCGCGCTGGAGACGTTCCGGGTGGAGGTGGAGAACTTCTCCCGGCTGCACCACCAGAGGCTCGGCCCGATGTACGCGCGCCTGGACGAGCTGGACGCCCAGATCGCCGAGGCCCGGGCCGCCCAGACCGGCGACCCCGAGGACCTGCGCAAGGCGCGGGAGGCGCGGGCCATGGTGATGCCCATGCCCGGCGTCGACGAGTTGTTCAACGACTGGATGGACTCCGACGGCCTGTCCCCCGAGGCCGCCGCGATGCTCAACGAACAGCCCGTGCGGGCGCCCAAGCGGGTGCGGCCCAGCGAAGAGGCGCGCAAGCTCTACCGCGAGCTGGCCCGCAAGGCCCACCCGGACCTCGCGCAGGACGAGACGGAGCGGGCGCGCCGCGAGGAGTTCATCACGCGCGTGAACGCGGCGTACGGACTCGGGGACGCGACGATGCTGCGGGAGCTGGGCGAGGAGTGGGCCGCCGGGCCTGTGCCGCCTGTGTCCCAGCTCAGCGAGAGCGAGGAGCTCTACGCCCGGCTCGAGTGGCTGTCGCGGCGCAAGGAGCTGCTGGCCGCGGTCGCCAAGGAGCTCGAGGAGAGCGCCATCGGCGCGATGCTGAAGATGGCGCCCGACGACCCGGACCGGCTGCTGGAAGAGATCGCCGAACAGCTCCTGGCACAGGTCGCCGAGCGTGAGGCAGAGCTGTCAGGACTGGTGCAGTAGGTTTTCTGAGGTCGCCCACAAAGCGCCGGAAGCCTGCTGAATACCCACGAGAGAAGGCATGACCATGAACTTCGCCCCGCTGCCCTCGGTGGAAGCCGCGGCGGTACCCTCCGACGCTCTCGTGCTGGACGTCCGCGAGATGGACGAGTGGGCGGCCGGGCATGTCGAGGGTGCGCTGCACGTTCCGATGAGCGACTTCGTGGCCCGCTTCGGCGAGGTGACCGAGGCGGTGGCCGAGGGCGGCCGTGCTTATGTGATGTGCCGGGTCGGCGGCCGTTCCGCTCAGGTCACCCAGTACCTGGTGCAGCAGGGCATCGAGGCCGTGAACATCGACGGCGGCATGCTCGCGTGGGAGGGCGCCGGACGCCCGATGGTCACCGACAGCGGCGCAGCGGCCGTCGTCCTGTGACCTCGGCGTACTCGGCGCTCTGACGCCCCGAGCTCTCCAACCGTCGACCTGCCGGAGCGCTCAGCCGAGGGGGTGCGCGGCCAGGAGGTCGCCTAGGGCCTCCTCATGGGCCGCCGCCGGGCCGAGCGAGAGCTCCAGCTGCTTGGCCCAGGCGTGGTAGCGGTGCAGCGGGTAGTCGGTGTCCGCCCCGAACCCGCCGTGCAGATGCTGTGCGGTCTGGACGACCCGTCGTACCCCTTCGGACGCCCAGATCTTCGCGACCGCGACATCCGCCGCCACGGGCAGCGGTCCCCCGACGCCCGCGCCGCCCCGTGGCGGGGAGAGCCGCCACGACGCCTGCCAGAGGGTGGCCTCCATGGCGCGCAGGTCGATATAGCGGTCGGCGGCCTGGACGGCGACGGCCTGGAAGGTCGCCACCGGGTAGCCGAACTGTTCGCGTTTGCCGGTGTACGCGCTGGTCATCGCGAGCACGCCCTCGCCGAGCCCGAGCGCGAGCGCGCAGGTCCCGGTGGCCAGGAGCTGCCGCAGCCACTCCCAGGCGCCGTCGGCGTCGACGATCTCGTGACGTTCGAGCCGTACGGAGTCCAGGGAGACCTCGGCGAAGCGCTCGCCGCTGGTGGAGATCTGCTCGGCGAGTGCGACCCCCTCACGGTCCCGGGGGACCAAGGCGAACACGGCCCGGCCTTCCTCGGTGTGCGCCGGCACCGCGATGCGGTCAGCGGAGTGAGCCCAGGGCACCCCCGTCTGCACGCCGTCGAGCAGCCAGTCCCCCCGGTCGTGGTCTCCGTCGGATCCGGCCCGGCGGGCGGCGACGGCCAGCTCGGCCGGGTCGTGGCCGGTGCGGCCGTTGGCCCCGACGGTGAGCACCAGCTCGCCGCGGCCGACGCGGGGAAGGATCTCGTCGCCCAGCTCCGCACTGCCGTACCGCTCCACGGCCATGGCGACCGCGCTCGTCTCCAGCAGCGGCACCCGGGCCAGCACCTTCGCCGACTCGCGCAGCACCAGACAGAGGGCGATGGGGTCGAGACCGGCCCCGCCGTGCTCGGGGGACACGACCAGACTCAGCAGATCGCTGTCCGCCAGCCTGGCCCACAACGGCCTGTCGAACTCCTGGGCCACCGCGCCCGCGGTGAGCGCGGGGCTCGGCACCGCGTCGGGCGCGACGCCCGAGAAGACCGCCTTCGCGGCCTCGACAGCCGCCTGCTGCTCCTCGGTGAAGGTGAAGTCCACAGCCCTGTCCTCCCACACGCACCGGCATCCGACGGATCTGACGGACCGTCAAGATAGAACAGGTTCTGGAAAAAGAACACAGCGTGGGGAGGGGAAGGGACGGCGGCGGGCCGTGGCGCCGAGGAGGTCTTGGCCTTCGCGGGCGTCAGCGGTCGAAGTCCAGCTCCACTTCCGGTGTGGCCGGGTGCGACTGGCAGGCCAGCACATAGCCCGCTTCGGTCTCCTCCGGCTCCAGCGCGAAGTTGCGCTCCATCCGCACCTCGCCCGAGACCAGGAACGCCCTGCACGTGCCGCAGACCCCGCCCTTGCACGCGTACGGCGCGTCCGAGCGGCTCCTGAGCACCGTCTCCAGCAGCGACTCCCCTTCCTGCACCGGCCACTTGCCCGACCGGCCGTCAAGGGTCGCGGTCAGCGAGGCGTGCGCCGGGGCGGCCGTCGTCGCCGGGCTGGGCGACGGGCTGTCGTCGACATGGAAGATCTCCTGGTGGATGCGGCTCCGGCTGACTCCGAGCCCGCGCAGGGCGTGCTCGGCGCCCTGGACCAGGCCCAGCGGCCCGCACAGATACCAGCCGTCCACATCCGCCACCGGAAGCAACGCCGGCAGCAGTCCCGTCAGCCGCTCCTGGTCCAGCCGTCCGGACGGCAGACCCGCCTGCTGCTCCTCCCGGGAGAGCGCCGTGACCAGCTGAAAACGGTCAGGGAAGCGGTCCTTGAGGTCGGCCACCTCGTCCAGGAACATCGTCGAGGCGGCGGTCCGGTCGCTGCGTATCAGACAGAACCGGGCCTGCGGCTCCCGTGCGAGCAGGGTCGCCGCCATCGACAGCACCGGGGTGATCCCGCTGCCGCCGACGATCGCCACGAAGTACCCGGGGCGAGGCGCGAGGAGGAAGCGGCCCATCGGGGGCATCACCTCGACCGTGTCGCCGACTGCGAGCTCCTTGAGGGCGAACGTCGAGAACTCGCCGCCGTCGACCAGCCGGATGCCCACGCGCAGCACAGGATCGTCGCCGGGGAGGGGAGCCTGGGCGCAGATCGAGTACGTACGGCGGATCTCCTCGCCGTCCACGAGCCGGCGCAGCGCCAGATGCTGGCCGGGGGTGTGGCGGAAGGCCTCGCGCAGCTCGGGCGGCACCTGGAAGGTGACGGCCACCGAGTCGTCCGTGAGCTGTTCGACGCTGCTCACCCGGAGCGGATGGAACATCTACAACTCCTTGAAGTGGTCGAAGGGTTCGCGGCAGGCCACACAGCGGCGCAGTGCCTTGCAGGCGGTGGAGGAGAACCTGCTCAGCAGCTCGGTGTCGGTCGAGCCGCAGTTCGGGCAGCGCACGGAGAGCGTGAGCGGCACCGGACCGTCCGCGGGGTGCGGGCGGGGCGGGGCTATCCCGAACTCGGCGAGCTTGCGTCGCCCTTCAGCGGTGATGTCGTCCGTCGACCAGGCCGGGGAGAGAACCTTGACGACGGAGACGTCCGGTATGCCGTGTGCGTGCAGCGCCTGCTCGATGTCCGAGGTCATGGCCTCGATCGCCGGGCAGCCCGTGTAGGTGGGCGTCAGCTCGACCTCGACCCTGCCGGGTCCGAGCAGCTGCACCCCGCGGACCACGCCGAGCTCTTCCAGCGTCAGGACCGGCAGCTCAGGGTCGGGCACGGAGCCGGCGACCTTGCGCAGCTCCTCTTCGAGCCGGGTCTCCGCCAGCAGGCCGTGGACCTTCGTCGGGTCGGTCGCCTCGGCCTGGTCGGTCACGTCGGTCACCATGACGCCCCCGGGTGGCTGCGGTGCAGATGCTGCATCTCGGCGAGCATCCGCCCGAACGACTCGGTGTGCAGACCCTGCCGGCCGGCTCCCGCCGCCCATCCGCCGGAGTGCGGCCCGGTCGGAACGGTCAGCGTGGCGCGCTCCAGGACAGCGGTGACCGTCGCGAGCCAATTCCTCCGCAGCGCCTCCCAGTCGACGTCCAGGCCCTCGACGGGCTGGAACATCTCGCCGGTGAACCGCCACAGCGCGTCGCACGCCCGCTGCATCCGCTCATGGCTCTCGGCGGTGCCGTCGCCGAGGCGGTCGGTCCAGTGCTCGGCGTGGTCCTGGTGGTACGCGACCTCCTTGACGGCCTTCGCCGCGAGGCCGGCGAACTCGCTGTCCCCGGCCGCCAGCTCGCTGTACAGCAGCCGCTGGTAGACGGAGAAGTAGAGCTGGCGGGCGATCGTGTGCGCGAAGTCGCCGTTCTCCTGCTCGACCAGCTGGAGATTGCGGAAGGCACGCTCCTCGCGCAGATACGCCAGCTCGTCCTCGTCCCCGACGAGGGAGAGCAGCAGACGCGCCTGGCCCAGCAGGTCGAGCGCGATATTGGCGAGGGCGACCTCTTCCTCCAGGACGGGCGCATGGCCCGCCCACTCCCCCAGTCGGTGCGAGAGCACCAGGGCGTCGTCGCCGAGGGCGAGAGCCGCGACGTTCACGGTCGTGGTCACAGGTGCTTCACTCCTTCCGGGATCTCGTAGAAGGTCGGGTGGCGGTAGGGCTTGTCGGCGGACGGCTCGAAGAAGGGGTCCTTCTCGTCGGGCGACGACGCGGTGATCGCGGTCGACGGCACGACCCAGATCGAGACGCCCTCGTTCCGTCGGGTGTAGAGGTCGCGGGCGTTGCGCAGGGCCATCTGCGCGTCCGGGGCGTGCAGGCTGCCCGCGTGGGTGTGGGCCAGCCCGCGGCGCGAGCGCACGAAGACCTCCCACAGCGGCCATTCGGTCGAGCTGCTCATACCGTCGCCTCCCCGGGCTTCGTGTCCTGCTGCGCTGTGGGCTGAGCGCCGTCCTGCGCCCGGTGCTTGGCGGCGTAGGCTCCGGCGGCCTCCCGGACCCAGGCGCCTTCCTCGTGCGCCCGGCGGCGCTGGCTGATCCGCTGCTCGTTGCACGGACCGTTGCCCTTGAGGACCTCGTGGAACTCGGACCAGTCGATCGCGCCGAAGTCGTGGTGGCCCCGCTCTTCGTTCCACCGCAGATCCGGGTCGGGGAGCGTGAGCCCGAGGGCCTCGGCCTGCGGAACGCAGATGTCCACGAAGCGCTGGCGCAGCTCGTCGTTCGAATGCCGCTTGATCTTCCAGGCCATCGACTGCGCCGAGTGCGCCGACTCGTCGTCGGGAGGGCCGAACATCATCAGCGACGGCCACCACCAGCGGTTCACCGCGTCCTGGGCCATCTCGTGCTGAGCGATCGTGCCGAGGGAGAGAGCGTGCAGCAGCTCATACCCCTGGCGCTGGTGGAACGACTCCTCCTTGCAGACCCGGACCATCGCGCGGGCGTACGGGCCGTAGGAGCAGCGGCAGAGCGGCACCTGGTTGGTGATCGCCGCGCCGTCCACGAGCCAGCCGATCGCGCCGACGTCGGCCCAGGTCAGCGTCGGGTAGTTGAAGATCGAGGAGTACTTCTGGCGACCGGTGTGGAGCTTGTCGAGGAGCTCGTCGCGGCTTGCGCCCAGGGTCTCGGCCGCGCTGTACAGGTACAGGCCGTGACCGGCCTCGTCCTGCACCTTGGCCATGAGGATCGCCTTGCGCCGCAGCGAGGGGGCGCGCGTGATCCAGTTCGCCTCGGGCTGCATGCCGATGATCTCGGAGTGGGCGTGCTGCGCCATCTGGCGCACCAGCGAGGCCCTGTACGCGTCGGGCATCCAGTCGCGTGGCTCGATGCGCTCGTCGGCCGCCACAGCGGCGTCGAAGTCCGCCTCGTACGTATCCGTAGTCACTGCCGTCATCCCGGCTCCCTACCGACCGATCGTTCGGTTCATTGACTTCAATGGTGGGTCGAGGGCCCGTAGGGTGTCAACCCTGTGGATAACTGACGTGGACCGATGGGGATCGGGGCGGGATGGACTCCTACGAGGACGAGGACGTCGAAGGCGTCGGGGGCTCGAGCTCCCAGCCGCCGTCCGCAGACGTCCCGCAGCCCCGTGACCAGCACGAATCCCTACCTGAGCGGTCTGCGGACGCGTCGCGGCCCCAGCCTGAGGATCCGCCGTCGGCTCTGGTCCCGCCCTCGCTCCAGCCCCAGAGCTCCCCCCGGAATCCCTCCTTGCCGGCTGCCGCCCCCGCCGTCGGCTCGGCCCCCGAGCCACCCGCCTCCCAGGGCATAGCCGCGCTCTCCCTCCCCTACCAGGTGGTCGCCGCCATCGCCCTCGCGGTCATCGGCGTCGTCGCCGGAATCCACCTGGTCATGGTCTTCCTGCACGTCGCCCCCTCCAACACCGTGACCAAGCAGCACGGCAAGGCGGTCGACGACTGGGTCTACCCCGAGTTCGAGCAGAACTGGAAGCTCTTCGCCCCCAATCCGCTCCAGCAGAACGTCTCCGTGCAGGTCAGGGCCGAGATCACCGACTCGGACAACAGCCGCCAGAGCACCGACTGGATCGATCTCTCCGCCGAGGACGGCAAGGCCATACGCGGCAGCCTCCTCCCCAGCCACGTCCAGCAGAACGAGCTCCGCAGAGCCTGGGACTTCTACCTCGGCTCCCACGACAGCGAGAACCGCCCCACCGGACTGCGCGGCCAGCTCTCCGAGTCGTACATCCGCCGCATCGTGATGCTGCGCCTGGAAGGGCGCGATCTGGGCGGCCCCGTCGAGCGCATCCAGCTCCGCTCCTCGACGCGCTCGGTCAAGGCCCCGGAGTGGAGCGACGAGAAGATCGACACCCGCCCTGCCCTGCGAGTTCTGCCCTGGTGGACGGTGACGGCAGCGGATCTGCCGCTGGACGTTCGCAACGGCCGCACGGAGGCAGGCGAGTGAAGGACACCCTCGACCGCAGGGTCGCCCACGCCGTGCAGCGCATCACCGCGACGGCCCTCGGCCCGTACCAGAGCGCGATCATCCGGATCGGCTTCGCCGGCACCTGGCTGCTCTTCCTGCTCCGCGAGCTGCCCCACCGCCATGAGCTGTACGGCCCCGAGGGGCCGTGGGGCTGGGACATGGCACGCCAGCTGATCGCCGACAACGACGCCTTCACCGTGCTCCTGTGGTCCGACGGCTCGCTCTGGTTCGAGTTCGTCTACGGCGTGTCCGTGCTGTCCAGCGTGCTGCTGATGCTCGGCTGGCACACCCGCGCCATGTCCGCGCTCTTCATGGTCTGCGTGCTGTCGCTGCAGAACCGCTCGATCTTCGTGGGCGACGGCGGCGACAACGTCATCCATCTGATGGCGATCTATCTGGTGTTCACCCGCTGTGCGCAGGTGTGGTCCCTCGACGCCCGCCGGATCGCGCGCTCGGGCGGGCCGGGCGGACCGGTCGGGGCGGGACGGCAGGGCCCGGTCCTGTGGACCGTCCTCGGCCTGCTGCTCCTCATCGGCACCGTCGTGGGCGGGCTGGGCGGCGAGTCGTGGCTCTTCGCCCTGCTCTGGGCGCTGTGGGTCCTCCACGGCGTGTGGTGGGCGGTGAACCGCTACGCGCCGGACAGCGAGCCGCGGCTCCTCCTCGACGTCGTCGCCAACCTCGCCCACAACGGCGCCCTCGTCGTGATCATGGCCGAGGTCTGTGTGATCTACGCGACCGCCGGCTGGTACAAGATCCAGGGCTCGCGCTGGCAGGACGGCACCGCGCTGTACTACCCCCTCAAGCTCGACTACTTCACGCCCTGGCCCGCCGTGTCCGACCTGCTCGCCTCGGGCGGAGTGATGGTGATGGTGCTGACGTACGGCACGGTCGTCGTGCAGGTCGCCTTCCCCTTCACGCTCTTCAACCGGCGGGTCAAGAACGTCCTGCTCGTGGCGATGATGCTGGAGCACGCGGCCATCGCCGTGCTGCTCGGCCTGCCCTTCTTCTCGCTCGCGATGATCGCCGCCGACGCGGTCTTCCTGCCGACCGCCTTCCTGCTCTGGCTCGGCGCGCGGGCGGCCCGGGGGCGTGCCCGGCTGCTCTCCCGGCGCCGGGCGGTCCCGCCGCAGCTGCCGGGGCGCCAGGACGAGCCCCGTACGCTCGTTGGGTGAGCACCACCGAGGAATCCACTCAGTACGACGAGGGCTACGGCTCCGAGATCGGCGTCGGGCCGCACCCGCAGCCGTGGCCGCAGGACGAGCGGTACGACCCCGAGCTGCTGTCCGGGGGCGACCGGCGCAATGTCGTCGACCAGTACCGCTACTGGTCGCGCGAGGCGATCGTCGCCGACCTGGACACCCGGCGGCACGGCTTCCATGTGGCCGTGGAGAACTGGGGCCACGACTTCAACATCGGGTCGGTGGTGCGCACCGCGAACGCCTTCCTCGCGCAGGAGATCCACATCGTGGGCCGGCGGCGCTGGAACCGGCGCGGAGCCATGGTCACCGACCGGTACCAGCATGTGCGGCACCACCCGGACACCGCTTCGCTGACCGAGTGGGCGGCCGCGGAGGATCTGCCGATCATCGGCATCGACAATCTGCCGGGGGCGGTGCCGCTGGAGCGGACCGAGCTGCCGCGCCGGTGTGTGCTGCTCTTCGGGCAGGAAGGCCCTGGGCTCACTGAGGAGGCGCGCAAGCACGCGGCGATGGTGTGCTCGATCGCGCAGTTCGGCTCCACGCGGTCGATCAACGCGGGCGCGGCGGCGGCGATCGCCATGCACGCGTGGGTGCAGCGGCACGCGGACATCCCCGCGCCCTAGGCCTTCGGTATGCGTCTGGGGCCTGTCACGGCGACCGGCCTACGACAGCGACCGGCCCATGTCAGCGACCGGCCCACGTCGGCGACTGACCTGCGACAACGGCGGCCCTGCGACAACCGGTGGACCTACGACAGCGGCGCTGCGTCAGGAAGGCCGCGCCGCTGCCTCCGGCGGGGCACGGCCTTCCGTCTGCCGCGTGCTGCTGTCGCGCCCTGGGGCGTCAGGCCTGGCGGCGGACCTCCACCACCCGGAAGCGGTTCGAGACGAACGCTCCGTCGCACAGGGCGGCGTTCGCCGCCGGGTTGCCGCCCGAGCCGTGGAAGTCGGAGAACGCCGCGGTCTGGTTGACGTACACCCCGCCGGTCAGGTTCAGCGAGAGCTGAGCCGACTCGTCCAGGCAGACCTCCTCGACGGCCTTCTCCGTGTCGGCGGAGGTGGTGTACGCGCCGACCGTCATCGCGCCCTTGTCGCGGACCGTGCGCCGCAGCAGTTCCAGGCCCTCCGTCGTGGAGTCCACGGCGACCGCGAAGGCCACCGGGCCGAAGCACTCGGAGAGGAACGCCGCGTCGGCGTCCGCGCCCTCCCAGAGCTTCCGCGCGCCGTCCAGCTTGACGATCACCGGCGTGCGCACGACCGCGCCCGGGAAGTCCGGGTTGGCGACCTCGCGCGAGGCCAGCGCCACCTCGCCCAGACCGGCGGCCGCCTCCAGGCGGGCCTTCACGTCGGGGTTGACCAGCGCGCCCAGGAGGGCGTTCGCTCGGGCGTCGTCGCCGAGCAGGCCGCTCACCGACGCGGCGAGGTCGGCGACCACCTCGTCGTACGTCTTCGCGCCGGCGTCCGTCGTGATGCCGTCCCTGGGGATGAGCAGGTTCTGCGGGGTGGTGCACATCTGGCCGCTGTACAGCGACAGCGAGAACGCCAGGTTGGAGAGCATGCCCTTGTAGTCGTCCGTGGAGTCCACGACGACGGTGTTGACGCCCGCCTTCTCCGTGTAGACCTGGGCCTGGCGCGCGTTGTCCTCGAGCCAGTCGCCGAAGGCCGTGGAGCCGGTGTAGTCGATGATCTTGATCTCGGGGCGGACCGCCAGGGTCTTGGCGATGCCCTCGCCCGGGCGCTCGACGGCCAGGCAGACCAGGTTCGGGTCGAAGCCGGCCTCGGCGAGGACCTCGCGGGCCACGCGCACGGTGAGCGCCAGCGGGAGCACCGCGCGGGGGTGCGGCTTGACCAGGACCGGGTTGCCGGTGGCCAGGGAGGCGAAGAGCCCGGGGTAGCCGTTCCACGTCGGGAAGGTGTTGCAGCCGATCAGCAGCGAGATGCCGCGTCCGGCGGTGGTGAAGGTCTTCCGCAGCTCCAGGGGGTCGCGCTTGCCCTGGGGCTTGGACCAGTCGGCGGCCGCGGGGGTGCGGGTCTGCTCCGCATACGCGTACGCCACGGCCTCCAGGCCGCGGTCCTGGGCGTGGGGGCCGCCCGCCTGGAAGGCCATCATGAAGGCCTGTCCGCTGGTGTGCATGACCGCGTGCGCGAACTCATGGGTCCGTGCGCTGATGCGGGCGAGGATCTCCAGACAAACCAGGGCGCGCGTCTCCGGGCCGGCCTCGCGCCAGGCGCTCATGCCGGCGCGCATCGCGGGGAGCAGGACGTCCACATCGGGGTGTGGATACTCGATGCCCAACTCCTGGCCGTACGGAGAGACTTCACCGCCTGTCCAGCCGTCTGTGCCCGGCTGGTCCAGCTCGAAGCGGGCGCCGCGCAGGGCCTCGAACGCGGCGAGGCCGTCGGCTGGCGCGCTCTCGCCGTAGGCCTTGGGGTGCTCGGGGTGCGGAGACCAGTACGCGCGAGTGCGGATCGCGTCGAGGGCCTGGTCGAGCGTCGGCCGGTGGGTCTCGGTCAGCTGCATAAAGGACCAACTCCTCGTCGAGCTGGGCAGGGGAGGAATGACAGAGTTAGAGTAACCGAACGATCGGTCGGTACAAGGGGGCCTGTCAATCCTGTGGAAAACTCATCGGGGAGGATCGCACCCATGACCGCCATCGCTCTCAGTCGCACCGTCGCCGTAGTCGGGACCGGCACCATGGGGCAGGGCATCGCCCAGGTCGCCCTTGTCGCGGGCCACCTCGTGCGCCTTTACGACGCCGTTCCCGGGCGCGCCGCCGAGGCCGCGGAAGCCATCGGCGCGCGCCTCGACCGGCTGGTCGAGAAAGGCCGGATCGACGCGGCCGAGCGCGACGCCGCCCGCGCTCGCCTGCATCCGGCCGCCGACCTCGCGGAGCTGGCCGACGCGGCCCTGGTCGTCGAGGCGGTCCTCGAAGACCTCTCCGTCAAGCAGGAGCTGTTCACCGCGCTCGAGGGCGTCGTCTCGGACGACTGCCTCCTGGCCACCAACACCTCCTCGCTCTCGGTGACGGCCATCGCGGCTGCGCTCAGCACGCCCGGCCGCTTCGTCGGCCTGCACTTCTTCAACCCCGCGCCGCTCCTTCCGCTGGTGGAGGTCGTCAGCGGCTTCGCCACGGAGAGCGCGGCCGCCACGCGCGCGTACGACACCGCGAAAGCGTGGGGCAAGACGCCGGTGCGCTGCACCGACACCCCTGGGTTCATCGTCAACCGCATCGCCCGGCCCTTCTACGCGGAGGCGTTCGCGATATACGAGGAGCGCGGCGCGGACCCGGCCACCATCGACGCCGTGCTGCGCGAGTGCGGCGGCTTCAAGATGGGGCCGTTCGAGCTCACCGACCTGATCGGCCAGGACGTCAACGAGGCGGTGACCCGGTCGGTCTGGGAGTCCTTCTTCCAGAGCCCCAAGTTCATTCCTTCGCTCGCCCAGCGGCGACTGGTCGAGTCCGGGCGGCACGGACGCAAGAGCGGCCATGGCTGGTACGCGTACGAGGACGGCGCCGAGCGCCCCGAGCCGCACACCGCGCCGCCCACCCAGCCGCCGGCCAAGGTCACCGTGGAGGGAGACCTCGGGCCCGCCCATGAGCTGCTCGGGATGATCCGCGAGGCGGGCATCGCCGTCCACGAGACCGACGAGGACAAGGGCACCAGGATTCTGCTGCCCAGCGGCGGGCAGCTCGTGCTCGCCGACGGGCAGACCTCGGCGGAGTTCCGCGACGTCGTCTACTTCGACCTGGCGCTGGACTACCGAGCGGCGACGCGGATCGCGCTCTCCGCCTCCGAGGTCACCGGCTGGGAGACGCTCAGGCAGTCGATAGGCCTGTTCCAGGCCCTCGGCAAGAAGGTGAGCGTCGTCGGGGACGTCCCCGGGATGATCGTCGCGCGTACGGTCGCGATGCTCGTGGACCTCGCCGCGGACGCCGTCGCCAAGGGGGTCGCCACGCCCGAGGACATCGACACGGCGATGCGGCTCGGCGTCAACTACCCGCTGGGGCCGGTCGAATGGGGCCGCAAGCTGGGGCGCGCCTGGGCGCATGAACTGCTGGACGAGCTCGACGCGCGCGTGCCCACCGGGCGCTACGCCCCTTCGCTGGGGCTCTACCGCCAGTCGTACGTCCAGATGGAGAAGGACGAGGCGGGCGCATGACCACGGCCAGACGCGACACGTACACGCCCGAGACGCTGCTGACCGTCGCCGTGCGGATCTTCAACGAGCGCGGCTACGACGGCACGTCCATGGAGCACCTCTCCAAGGCCGCCGGTATCTCCAAGTCCTCGATCTACCACCATGTGGCGGGCAAGGAGGAGCTGCTGCGCCGGGCTGTGAGCCGGGCGCTCGACGCGCTGTTCGCGATCCTGGACGAGCCGGGAGCCGTGCGAGGCCGCGCCATCGAGCGGGTCGAGTACGTCACGCGGCGCACCGTCGAGGTGCTGATGGACGAGCTGCCCTATGTGACGCTGCTGCTGCGGGTGCGGGGCAACACCAACACCGAGCGGTGGGCCCTGGAGCGGCGCCGTGAGTTCGACCAGCGGGTCTCCGATCTGCTGAAGGCGGCCGCCGCCGACGGCGATCTGCGGGCGGACATGGACATCCGGCTGGCGACCAGGCTGCTGTTCGGCATGGTGAACTCCCTGGTGGAGTGGTACCGGCCGCACGCGGGCGGCGGATACGACGGCGACCAGGTCGCCGAGGCGGTGGTGCGGCTCGCCTTCGACGGGCTGCGCACGGCCTCCTAGGGCGCGACCGGCGCCTATGGCGGCTCGGCCCCGCCCTCAGGGACGGCGTACGGGTGCTCCTGGGGCTCGTACGGGACCGTCGGCGCCCGCGCAGACTCGCCCGCAGCCGTACCGCCGCGCAGCCCCGTATCCCTTGGCCGTACCGCCCAGCCGTGGCCCGGCCGCGCCGCATGCCTCCCTCGCCCCTCGGGGGCTGGCCACGGCTCCTGAGGGCTCTATAGCGCTCGCCCCCTAGAGCGAGGGCTCAGAGCAGGGGCTCCGTCCCCGGGCCGGGGTCGAGGTCCGTCTCCTCGAAGACCAGCAGCGTGCGCGTCGACAGCACCTCCGGGATGGACTGCAGCCTGGTCAGGACCAGCTCGCGCAGCGTGCGGTTGTCCGATGTGTGCACCAGAAGCAGCACGTCGAAGTCTCCGCTGACCAGAGCGATGTGGACCGCCCCCGGCAGCGCCTGGAGCTGCTCGCGCACCGTGCGCCAAGAGTTCTGAACGATCTTGAGCGTGATGTAGGCGGAGGCGCCCTGGCCCGCCCGCTCGTGGTTCACGCGTGCGCTGAAGCCCCGGATCACCCCGTCGTCGATGAGACGGTTGATACGGGAGTAGGCGTTCGCGCGCGACACGTGCACCCGTTCGGCCACGGAGCGGATCGACGCACGGCCGTCCGACTGCAAGATCCGCAGGATGTCCCGGTCGATCGCGTCGAGCGGACGCGCTGGAGGCCCTTGCTCCGCGCGGTCCCCGCCTTCAGCCATTTGTTCAGCTGCCATGTCCCCCCGCCTCCCTAGCATGGACGACCTGTCTCTATCCCAAGCTGTGGAGAACCGTTTGTCCACAGGCTGAAGCCGCCTGTAGCCAAAATGCGTCCACGACCGAACAATCGGTAGGTGAGGCGGGCCACACTCGCGTGCCGTCTTCGTCGTCGCTCCCACGAGGAGGTGCTCGCGTTGAGAAAGAGCAGCATGACGGTCCAGGAGCTGCCCGGTGCCGCCGCCGGCTACCGGCCGACCCCGCCCCCGGCGTGGAAGCCCCGTACCGACCCTGCGCCCCTGCTTCCGGACCCGGAGCCGTACCGCGTGCTCGGCACGGACGCCGCGGCCGAGGCCGACCCCGAGCTGCTGCTGCGGCTGTACGCCCAGCTGGTGCGCGGCCGCAGGTACAACGCCCAGGCGACCGCTCTGACCAAGCAGGGCCGGCTCGCCGTCTACCCGTCGAGCACCGGACAGGAGGCGTGCGAGGTGGCGGCGGCGCTGGCGCTGGAAGAGCGGGACTGGCTCTTTCCCAGCTACCGCGACACCCTCGCGGCCGTCGCACGCGGCCTGGACCCCGTGCAGGCGCTGACCCTGCTGCGGGGCGACTGGCACACCGGGTACGACCCGCACGAGCACCGCATAGCGCCCCTGTGCACCCCGCTCGCCACCCAGCTGCCGCACGCCGTGGGCCTGGCGCACGCGGCCCGGCTCAAGGGCGACGACGTCGTCGCACTCGCCATGGTCGGCGACGGCGGCACCAGCGAAGGCGACTTCCACGAGGCGTTGAACTTCGCCGCGGTATGGCAGTCGCCCGTCGTCTTCCTCGTGCAGAACAACGGCTTCGCGATCTCCGTCCCGCTGGCCAAGCAGACCGCCGCGCCCTCCCTGGCCCACAAGGCCGTCGGGTACGGCATGCCGGGCCGGCTCGTCGACGGGAACGACGCCGCGGCCGTGCACGAGGTCGTCTCCGAGGCCGTGGCGCGAGCCAGGCGCGGCGGCGGACCGACGCTGATCGAGGCTGTCACCTATCGCATAGACGCCCACACGAACGCCGACGACGCCACGCGCTACCGCGGCGACGGAGAGGTCGAGGCCTGGCGCGCGCACGATCCGATCCGACTGCTGGAGCGGGAGTTGACGGAGCGAGGGCTGCTCGACGAGAGCGCGAAGCAGGCGGCGGCGGACGCGGCCGAGACGATGGCGGCCGACCTGCGCGAGCGGATGAACGCCGACCCGGTGCTCAACCCGATGGACCTGTTCGCGCATGTCTACGCCGAGCAGACCAGCCAGCTGCGCGAGCAGGCGGCGCAGCTGCAGGCCGAGCTCGATGCCGAAGGAGAGGCGAGATGACCACCGCCGCGGTGAAGCCCGCCTCCATGGCGCAGGCCCTGCAGCGCGCGATGCGCGACGCGATGGCCGAGGACCCGACCGTCCACGTGATGGGGGAGGACGTCGGCACGCTCGGCGGAGTCTTCCGGGTCACGGACGGACTCGCCAAGGAGTTCGGCGAAGACCGCTGTACGGACACCCCGCTCGCGGAGGCCGGCATCCTCGGCACCGCCGTGGGCATGGCGATGTACGGACTGCGGCCGGTCGTCGAGATGCAGTTCGACGCCTTTGCCTATCCCGCGTTCGAGCAGCTGATCAGCCATGTCGCGCGGATGCGGAACCGCACGCGGGGCGGGATGGCGATGCCGATCACCGTGCGCGTGCCGTACGGCGGCGGAATCGGCGGCGTCGAGCACCACAGCGACTCGTCCGAGGCGTACTACATGGCGACTCCGGGGCTCCATGTCGTCACGCCCGCGACGGTCGAGGACGCCTATGGGCTGCTGCGGGCCTCGATCGCCTCCGACGACCCCGTGGTCTTCCTGGAGCCCAAGCGGCTGTACTGGTCGAAGGCGCAGTGGTCGCCGGAGGCGCCGACCGCGGTCGAGCCGATAGGCCGGGCCGTCGTCCGGCGCTCCGGGCGCAGTGCCACGCTCATCACCTATGGGCCGTCCGTGCCGGTGTGCATGGAGGCCGCGGAGGCCGCCGCGGCCGAGGGCTGGGACCTCGAGGTCGTCGATCTGCGCTCGCTGGTGCCCTTCGACGACGAGACGGTCTGCGCGTCCGTGCGGCGCACGGGCCGGGCGATCGTGGTCCACGAGTCGACCGGGTTCGGCGGCCCCGGCGGAGAGATAGCCGCCCGGGTGACGGAGCGCTGCTTCCATCACCTGGAGGCGCCGGTGCTGCGGGTCGCGGGATTCGATATTCCCTATCCGCCGCCGATGCTGGAGCGGCACCATCTGCCGGGAGTGGACCGTGTGCTCGACGCGGTCGCACGGCTGCAGTGGGAGGCGGACAGCTGATGGCCCAGGTTCTCGAATTCAAGCTCCCCGACCTCGGGGAGGGGCTGACCGAGGCGGAGATCGTTCGCTGGCTGGTGGCCGTGGGCGACGTCGTCGCCATCGACCAGCCGGTCGTCGAGGTGGAGACGGCCAAGGCGATGGTCGAGGTGCCGTGCCCCTACGGGGGCGTGGTGACCGCGCGGTTCGGCGAGGAGGGCACGGAGCTTCCGGTGGGCGCCCCGCTGTTGACCGTCGCCGTCGGCGCGGTCGATCTGGGCGGCGCGGCGGGCACGGGCTCCGGTCCCGGGCAGTCGGCTCAGACCGCCCCCGCGAACGGATCCGGATCCGCGGGCTCGGCAGGGCCGGCGGGCTCCGCGAGCTCCGACGGTTCAGCCGCCGAGTCCTCCGGCAACGTCCTCGTGGGCTATGGGACGGGAGCGCCCGCAGCGCGCCGACGGCGGATACGTCCGTCCGCGCCCGCCAAGGCCCCGGCCGCCGTCGCGGCGCAGGCTGCCGCTCCCGCCGCGGCGCCCGCTCGGCGAGCGGCCGGCGTGGGCGTGGCACCAGGGGGGCCGGTGCCGGTCATCTCGCCGCTCGTCCGCAAGCTCGCCCGGGAGAACGGTCTCGATCTGCGGCAGTTGAGCGGGTCCGGGCCGGAGGGCCTGATCCTGCGGGCCGACGTCGAGTACGCCGTGCGCGCCGGTGGGACGGCCGTCGCGCAGGAGCCCGTGACCGCGCCCGCGTCCGCGCCTGTCGCCGCTTCGGCGTCGGCCGGGGCGCAGCCGCGCGGGGAGCGCATACCGCTGCGCGGG
Source organism: Streptomyces sp. NPDC051907 (assembly GCF_040681075.1). Lineage (NCBI taxonomy): Bacteria > Bacillati > Actinomycetota > Actinomycetes > Kitasatosporales > Streptomycetaceae > Streptomyces > Streptomyces sp. NPDC051907. The sequence continues at coordinate 82,509 of NZ_JBFAYB010000010.1, forward strand.
GTCCGCGGCGCCGTCGCCGACAAGCTGTCCCGCAGCCGGCGCGAGATACCCGACGCCACCTGCTGGGTGGACGCCGACGCGACCGAGTTGATGGCCGCGCGCGCCTCCATGAACGCCGCGGGCGGACCGAAGATCTCGCTCCTCGCGCTGCTCGCCCGGATCTGCACGGCCGCCCTCGCCCGCCACCCGGAGCTCAACTCCACGGTGGACATGGAGGCCAGGGAGATCGTGCGGCTGTCCGAGGTGAACCTCGGGTTCGCGGCGCAGACCGACCGAGGCCTGGTCGTCCCCGTCGTACGGGATGCTCACCGGCTGTCGGCCGAGGCGCTGACCGCGGAGTTCGCCCGGCTGACGGACGTGGCCCGGGAGGGCCGGCTGACCCCGGCGGATCTGACGGGCGGGACGTTCACGCTGAACAACTACGGCGTGTTCGGCGTCGACGGCTCCACGCCGATCATCAATCACCCGGAGGCGGCCATGCTCGGGGTGGGGCGGATCGTGCCCAAGCCATGGGTGCACCAGGGCGAGCTGGCCGTACGCCAGGTCGTCCAGCTCTCCCTGACCTTCGACCACCGGGTCTGCGACGGCGGCACCGCGGGCGGCTTCCTGCGGTATGTGGCCGACTGCGTCGAGCACCCCTCCGTGCTGCTGCGCACCCTCTAGACGTTCTGAGTCCGGCGGGCCCCACCGGTCCGTCGGTCCGCAGAACGAGATCCACCGAACGAGATCCGCAGAAGGAGACAGACCCCACAGAGATCGAATCGGGGCTCCCCGCCCACACGATCGCGGCTCATACTTCAGGGATGACCGCGTATGACGCCATCGTGCTCGCCGGCGGCGCCGCCAAGCGCCTCGGCGGCGCCGACAAACCGGCGGTGAGCGTGGGCGGGCGGGCGCTGCTCGACCGTGTGCTCGGAGTCTGCTGTGACGCCGGGCGCACCGTCGTCGTCGGCGGACGCCGGGCCACAGCGCGTCCCGTGCTCTGGGCGCGCGAGGACCCCCCTGGCGGCGGGCCGCTCCCCGCGCTCGACGCGGGAGTCCGGCAGGCGCAGGCCGAAGCCGTCCTCGTGCTCTCGGCCGATCTCCCGTTCCTGGGCGAGGGAACGGTCCGACAGCTCCTCGACGCCCTGGCCGCCGGCGGGCGAGACGCCGTCCTGCTCACCGACCCCGACGGCCGTGACCAGCCGCTTGTGGCCGCCTACCGCACCGAGCCGCTCCGCCGTGGACTGGGCGCGCTCGCGGCCGAGCACGGGAGCCTGACCGGGCTCCCCCTGCGGCTGCTGACACAGGAACTCGATCTCGCCCGGGTCTCCGCGGACCCCCTCGCCTCCTTCGACTGCGACACCTGGGAGGACATCTCCGCAGCCCGAGCCCGCATCAGGGAGCATGGGAACGTGCTGGACGAATGGATCACCGCAGTCAAGGACGAGCTGGGCATCGAACTCGACGTCGACACCGGCGTCCTGCTCGACCTCGCTCGCGACGCCGCGCACGGCGTGGCCCGCCCCGCCGCGCCGCTCACCACCTTCCTGGTCGGCTACGCCGCGGCCAAGGCGGGCGACGGCAGCCCGGAGGCGGTCGCGGAGGCCGCCCGCAAGGCCGTCGCGCTCGCCGCGCGCTGGGCAAAGGAAGCCGAGCAGGGCAGCGGGTCGGAGCCGGCCCCCGGCAGCGGTGGCTCCTCCGCGACCGGCGAGGCCGAGGCAGGATGAATGGTCGAGGGCACGAGGTGGACGCCGTGAACGGCATGGGCGAGGACGATCTGGACGGAGTCGAGGACGCCCTCGCGCTGGTCGGCAGGCAGACACGGCAGGAGCCCGGCGCCCGGCCACGGCCAGAAGGCGCCGCCGCGCCCGGTCACGGCCCGAACTCCGGCGAGCACACCGGTGAGCGCCCGAGCCCAGGCTCGAGCCCGGCCACCGCCGAGCACCCGAACTCCGGCGAGCGCCCCAACTCCGGCGAGCACCTGGCCACCGGACAGCACCAGGCCACCGGTGAGCGCCCGGCCACCGCCCGGCACCCGAACCCAGGCGAGAACCAGGCCACCGGAGAGCGCCCGAACCCCGGCGAGCACCCGGCCTCCGCCGAGCACCCGAACTCCGCCTCGCACCCCGCCTCCGCCTCGCGCCCCACCACCGCCCCGCATGCCGCCGCGACCCCCGACCGGAACCCCGGCGGGCGCCCGCCAGGCGATGCGGATTCCGGCGCGGATCCCGGCACGAAGCAGACAGACGACGCCGGCACACCCCACGACCCGGTGCCCGGCTCCCAGCCTGCCGCTGCCCGGCAGCGCGCCACTCCCTGGCCGCAGGCGCGCGCCCTCGCCGCCCGGATCGGCCGTGCCGCGCCCTCCCGAGCCGGCCATGTGCCGCTCGGTCAGGCCCTCGGCCGGACGCTCGCCGAGCCGCTCAACGCGCTCTGCGACCTGCCTTCCTTCGACACCTCCGCCATGGACGGCTGGGCAGTGGCGGGCCCCGGCCCCTGGACGATCCAGGAGGGCGACTCGATCCTCGCCGGGCACGGCGCGAGCGCCCCCCTCCCCGACGGCGCCGCCGTGCGGATCGCCACCGGCGCCCGCATCCCGCCCGAGGCCACCGCCGTGATCCGCAGCGAGCACGCCCGCGTCGACGCGGGCAAGGGCCAGCTGCACGCGGAACGCCAGGTGACCCACGGTCAGGACATCCGGCCGAGGAGCCAGGAGTGCCGCTCAGGCGAGCAACTTATGCCCGCAGCAAGCATGGTGACCCCGGCTGTGGTGGGCCTCGCCGCCGCGGCGGGCTACGACGAGCTGCTCGTCGTAGCCCGCCCGCGCGTCGAGGTCCTCGTGCTCGGCGACGAGCTTCTGACGGCCGGACTTCCGCACAACGGCCTCATCCGCGACGCGCTCGGCCCGATGATCGGCCCCTGGCTGCGGGCCCTCGGGGCCGAAGTGATCGCCACCCGGCGACTCGGCGACGATGCGGCAGCCCTCCATGAGGCCGTCGCCGCCTCGGACGCCGACCTTCTGATCACCACCGGCGGCACGGCCTCCGGCCCCGTCGACCACGTCCACCCCGTGCTGCGGAAGGCGGGCGCGGAACTGCTGGTCGACTCCGTCGCCGTACGCCCCGGCCATCCGATGCTGCTGGCGCGCCTCGCCCCGGACGCCGGCCGCCCGGCCCGGCATCTGGTCGGCCTGCCGGGCAATCCCCTCGCGGCCGTCTCCGGGCTGCTCACGCTCGCCGAGCCGCTGCTGCGGGGGCTGGCGGGCCGGCAGGACCCCGTCGCGTACAGCGTGCCGGTACGCGACGACGTGCACGGACATCCGTATGACACACGCCTCGTGCCCATCGTGCACCGCGGCGACCAGATCGCACCGCTGCACTACAACGGGCCGGCGATGCTGCGCGGGATCGCCGCCGCGGACGGCCTCGCGGTCGTCTTGCCGGGTGGGGCGCGGTCCGGGGACGAGCTGGAGGTCCTCGATCTTCCCTGGACGCCGATAAGCGCGTCGAACGTGCCGGGCACGTCCGACGCGCCGGGCGCCGACGGAGGATGTTTCACGTGAAACTTCCCGGTCAGGACACCATTGCCCGGGGAGCGGACGAGCATCTCGTCACCAGCCGGGTGAAACTCCCCCGTCGCGTCATCGAGCGCCCGCTGCGCCAGGTCGGCAAGCGGCTGCTGATGGCTCTGGGCGTGCTCATACTCACGGTGATGCTCGTCTGGATCGACCGTGAGGGCTACCACGACAACGCCGACGAGTCGGTCGACTTCCTCGACGCGGTCTACTACGCGACCGTCACCCTCTCCACCACGGGCTACGGCGACATCGTCCCGTACAGCGACGGGGCCCGGCTCATCAACGTGCTGCTGATCACGCCGCTGCGCGTGCTCTTTCTGATCATCCTGGTCGGCACCACCCTGGAGGTCCTCACCGAGCGGACCCGGGAGGAATGGCGGCTCAACCGCTGGAGGCTTCGCTTGCGTGACCACACCGTCGTCTGCGGCTTCGGCACCAAGGGCCGTTCGGCGATACAGACACTGACGGCCACGGGCCTGAGTCCCGAGCAGATCATCGTGGTCGACCCCAGCGGCAAGGTGATCGAGGCGGCGAACGCCATGGGCTTCGCGGGCGTCGTCGGCGATGCGACCCGCAGCGATGTGCTGCTCAGGGCCGAGTTGCAGCGGGCGCGTCAGGTCGTCATCGCCACGCAGCGCGACGACACGGCCGTACTGGTGACGTTGACGGCCCGGCAGCTCAACCGCGGCGCGAAGATCGTCGCCGCGGTGCGGGAAGAGGAGAACGCGCCGCTGCTCAAGCAGTCCGGCGCGGACGCGGTCATCACCAGCGCCAGCGCCGCGGGCCGACTGCTGGGCCTGTCCGTGCTCAGCCCCAGCGCGGGCGAGGTGATGGAGGACCTGATCCAGCAGGGCAGCGGTCTCGATCTGATCGAGAGGCCGGTGATAAAGGCGGAGGTGGGCCGCAGCGTCCGGGAGACGGACGACCTGGTGGTGAGCGTGCTGCGCGGTCACCGGCTGCTGGGGTACGACGACCCGGCGGCGAGTCCGTTGCAGCTCACCGACCGCGTCATCACCATCGTGCGTGCCGCGAACAAGTCGGCGGAAGGTCTGCCGGAGTAGCCTCGCCGCCATGCATGCGATCACGATTCCCGAACCTGGCGGTCCCGAGGCGCTCGTCTGGGCCGAGGCCCCCGATCCCGTGCCCGGCGAGGGAGAAGTCCTCGTCGAGGTCGTCGCGAGCGCCGTCAACCGCGCCGATGTGCTCCAGCGCCAGGGCTTCTACGATCCGCCGCCCGGCGCCAGCGCGTACCCCGGGCTCGAGTGCTCGGGCCGGATCGTCGCGCTGGGGCCCGGGGTGTCCGGCTGGGCGGTGGGCGACGAGGTGTGCGCGCTGCTGGCGGGCGGCGGGTACGCGCAGAAGGTCGCCGTCCCCGTGGGACAGCTGCTGCCGGTGCCGGAGGGGCTCGATCTGGTGACGGCGGCGGCGCTGCCCGAGGTGACGGCGACGGTGTGGTCGAACGTATTCATGATCGCGCACCTGCGGCCGGGGGAGACGCTGCTGGTCCACGGCGGTGCGAGCGGAATCGGCACGATGGCGGTCCAGCTCGCCAAGGCGGTGGGCGCGCGCGTGGCGGTCACGGCGGGCGGACCCCAGAAGCTGGCGCGCTGCGCCGAGCTGGGCGCGGACATCCTGATCGACTACCGCGAGCAGGACTTCGTGGAGGAGATCCGCAAGGCGACCGACGGGGCAGGGGCGGACGTAATCCTCGACATCGTCGGGGCGAAGTACCTCGACCGCAATGTGAAGGCGCTGGCCGTGAACGGCCGGCTCGCGGTGATCGGCCTCCAGGGCGGGGTCAAGGGCGAGCTGAACCTGTCGGCGCTGCTGAAGAAGCGCGCGGCGATCACGGCGACCTCGCTGCGGGCCCGCCCGTTGGGCGAGAAGGCGGCGATCGTGGCCGCGGTGCGGGAGCACGTCTGGCCGCTGATCGGCGCGGGGCGCGTACGGGCCGTGGTGGACCGTCAGGTGCCCCTGGACAACGCGGCGGAGGCGCACCGGGTGATGGAGTCGGGCGCCCACGTGGGGAAGATCCTGCTGGTGGCCCCGACGCAGTGACCGAGCGGCGACGAGGTGCGGGGGCGTACGGCTGCCCCCGCACCACGTCCCGCACCACACCCTCGCACCACGCCCCTGTACCACGCCTCGGCGGCCGACGAAGGGCAGCGGCGCCTTCAAGAGCGCTCACGAACCGCCCGTACGGGCCCGAGCGGACTGACGAGCGGACTGACTAGAGGTACGGGCCCGAGCGGATCGCGCCGTGCGGGGACTCGTCGTCCTCGTGCGAGGCGCCGGGCGGAAGAGCGCGGCGCATCTGCTCCAACTGGGCGCGGGCCGCCATCTGCTGTGCGAACAGAGCCGTCTGGATGCCGTGGAACAGGCCCTCCAGCCAGCCCACCAACTGAGCCTGAGCGATGCGCAGTTCCGCCTCGGAGGGGATCGCCTCGTCGGTGAAGGGGAGGGAGAGGCGCTCGAGTTCCTCGACGAGCTCCGGGGCGAGGCCGTCCTCCAGCTCCTTGACCGAGCTGTGGTGGATCTCCTTGAGCCTGACGCGGCTCGCCTCGTCCAGAGGAGCCGCTCTGACTTCTTCCAGCAACTGCTTGATCATGCTGCCGATCCGCATGACCTTCGCAGGCTGTTCGACCATTTCCGTCACCGGGACCTCACGCGACTCGTCGTCACCGTTACCGCCGCCGACTGCCATTCCGTCCTGTCCCACGACAAGGATGTGGGGGCTCTCCTGCGACCGTTCATTCCTCGGCATCTCCATGCCGCCATTCTCTCGCACGTGTGCGTCACCACACGGTGTGCCCCCGTACGAGGGTGATCCACCCTCGTACGGGGGCACAAAACGGCTGGCTATGGCCGTCGAGACCCGTTCCGGCCCGTCAGGAGGTCCGGAGCCCGGCAGAGCCCGCCCGGGGCCACTAGGCCGTTCGGGTGCCGTCAGCAGCCGTACTGGCCGCTGACGGCACCCTCCCGTCCCTTATAGGTCCTCCGGGGCTCCAGGGCCCTTTCCGAGCCCTTCGGCGCTGCTCCCGTCAGGTCGCCTCGCGGCGGGCCAGGGCGCCGCGCGAGCGGGTCACCAGCGCCGCCAAGAGCGCCGCGCCCACCGGGACCGCGACGAGCAGGGCCGCCAGAGTCGGCCAGGGCACCACGATCGGGACGTACGGCGCCGCGTCGGCGCCATAGCCCTCGTCCAGCGCCTTCTGGTGCCACGTCTCCTGTTGGCGCTGCTCGGTGAGACGCAACCCGATCGCCGGCAGTACGCCGGCCGCCGAGCCCAGCAGCACGCCCATGATCGCCACCACGCCGCACTGGAACCCGCTGAGCGTCCTGCGCACGCGCGGCGGCGCGCCGACCGCGGCCAGCGTCTTGAGATCCGCCTCGGCGTCCGCCTGTGCCAGGCCCGTGGCGATGCCCGCCGCGCCGATGGTGATCAGTCCGGCGAAGATGGTCAGCGACAGCAGGACGATGTTGTTCTCGCTGGTGTAGCCCTCCTCCACACGGAGGCTGATGTTCGAGCCGGTCTTGTCCAGCTCGCTCTCGAGCCGCTGGCGCTGCTCGGTGCTCGGCAGCTTGTCGGTGGAGAAGTAGGCCCCCAGGGGAGCCGTCTTCAGGCCCGCCGTCTTGACCGCCGAGGGCGGCACGATCATCGAGAAGCCATAGGAGTCGATCGTGTCGCTGACCTGGTGGGCGGCCAGCTTCTTCACCTCGCCCGGCGCCTCCTTGCCCGCGCTCGCCGCTTCCTGGGCAGCCTTGGCGTCGGTGATCAGACGGAGGGCGACCGTGCCGTCCTTGTGGAGGTTTTGCTTGTCGAACGAGACGATCTTGCCGGCTGCCAGCGCTTTCTCCGCTTCCGGGTCCTCGATCTCGAGGATCTTCAGCAGATTGGCGTCGGCGACCATGACACCGGCGTTGATGTAGTTGCCCCCGCCGAACACGCGGCTCGTGCAGCGCCAGTCCTTGTTGAGCTTGCGACGCTCGGCCACGGTGAACTTCTCCGCGGGGTCCTCGTCCGGCCTGGCCGGGTCGGTCTTGTACAGCGGGCACTCGTTCTCGTCGGGCACGATCACTTCGTAGTGACCGCAGCCCTCCTTGTCCGAGTACATCGGGCAGTTGGGATTGCCGACGGCGATCCGGTCCACATCGGCGCGGACGTCGATGGGCAGCATCTTCTGCACGGTGGCCCGCACCCCCGGGACGTCCCGGCCGCCGTCCTCTTCGAGGATCACGGAGACCGCGCCGTGCGGGAGCTCGGCCCGGTACTCCGCCTCGCCCTGGGCGTCCGTGCTCGCCGTGTACGTCGCGACGGCCACGGTGCCCGCGACGGCGGCCAGGACCGCGGCGACGGCAGGAGCCGTACGTCCCCGGTTGCGCACCGCGTCCCGCAGAGCCAGGCGCGGCGAGAGCGGAAGGATGCGGCCGACCCGGCCGAACAGCCCCACCAGGGCGGGGGTGAGCGCGACCACGCCCAGCTCCGCGATGGCGCTGCCGCCGGCGACGATGAGGAACTCGTCGGACATGATCGAGCCGTACAGCGCGATCACCGCGCCCAGAATCGTCGCGATCAGTCCGATCACCGGCAGCACCCGGTTGCTCTTGCGCACTCCGCGGCGGCCGGTGAGGGAGGCCAGCACGGTCTGACGAGAGGAGGTGATCGCCGGGACGATCGCCGCGAGCACACCCGTCAGCACGGCCAGCAGGCCGATGCCGAGCAGTTCGAGCGGACGGATGTCGAAGCTGCCGAAGCGCTTGCCCAGGTAGTCCTCGAGCCACGGTTGCAGTGCGAAGGTGAGGGCTATGCCGAGGACCGTGCCGATCACGGCCGCGGCCGCGCCGATCACCAGACCGCCGCCCAGGACGATGGCGCGGATATGACGGCGGTCGCCGCCGTTCGCGCCGACCAGGCCGAGCTGGCGGCGCGAGCGCCGGGCGCCGACCGCGAACGCGGGCCCTGCCAGCAGGCAGATCTCCAGCATGGCGAGGCCGACGACGGTGCCGAGCGCGGCGAGCTCTGCCGCCTGGGCGGCCGTGCTCTGCTTCCAGCTGCCCCAGCCGTCCTTCTGGAAGAGCGGCACCTCGGAGTCAGCGGGCGGGTCGAGGGCCACGGCGCGCGAAACGACCGTCACGCCCTTGGTGTTGGCCTCCTGGACCATGTTCCACGTGAAACCACCGGACAAGCCCACCAGGTAGGTGGTGGTCGACTCCGTGCCGGGAAGGCCGGCCTTCTCCAGAGCCTTGTCCAGCGGAGCGAGAAGGGCGCCCGGGAGGGCGTTGACCTGGTCGGTCTTCAGGGAGTCGGGGAGCTCGTACGAGCCGACGATCTTGTACTCGCGGTCGAAGCCGCGTGCCGTGAGCGTGCCGCCCACCTTCAGCCCGCTGGACTCCAGGAAGTGGGTCGTCGCGGCGACCTCGTCCGGCTTCTGCGGCAGTCGGCCGCTGTCGAGGACCATGATGCCCTTGGCCAGCGGGTCCGAGGACTTGAGCTCACGGATCTCGGTGTTCAGCAGTCCGTGCGTGGTCTTCAGCTTCGCCGAGCCGGAGGTGTCCGTCAGCGAGGTCGAGCCCTCGGGCATCGCCTTGGTGACGTTCGTCTCGCCGTCCGGCCACGGCTTGTTGTCGTAGTCGTCCGACGCCGGGGCCATGTTCTGGCCGTCCGGGCTCTGCAGGATGGGCGTGCCGCCCGTCTGGGCGTCGGAGATCTGGGCGTCGGCCGCGCCCAGCGTGCGCTCGAGCTTCTGCTCGGCGGAGAGCTCGGCGCTGCGCACGGTCAGGTCCGCGGCGCTCACGCCGAGGATCGGCAGGGCGATCATCGCGAGGACGAGGAAGCTGCGTCCCTTGGAGCGCCAGGCGTCGCGGCGGGCGATCCGCAGGGCGGCCCGCCAGGAGTGGTACCAGGCGTTCACAGTTCGGCCGCCTGGCCGAGGAGGGAGTCAGCCTGGCTGCGCACGGTCTGGTCGACGACCCCGCCGTCGCGGAGGAAGACCACCCGGTCCGCCCAGGCGGCGAAGCGCGGCTCGTGCGTGACGAGGATGCCGGCCGCGCCCGCGTCGCAGCGGGAGCGCAGCAGGGCGAGCACGGACTCGCCGGTCTCGGAGTCCAGCGCACCGGTCGGCTCGTCGGCGAGCACGAGGCGGCGGTCGCCGACGAGGGCGCGCGCGATGGCGACGCGCTGCTGCTGGCCGCCGGACATCTCGTCGGGGAAGCGGTCGGCCAGGTGGCCGAGCTCCATCTCCTCCAGCGCGGCGACGGCTTCGACGCGGGCCTTGCGGGCGGAGACGCCGTCGAGCTCGCGGGGCAGGGACACGTTCTCGGCGGCGGTGAGCGCGGGGATGAGGTTGTAGTCCTGGAAGACGTACCCGATGCTGCGGCGTCGCAGGGCGGCCAGCGTCTTGCGGTCGCCGGTGGTGATGTCGGTGTTCTCGACGATCACGCGTCCCGAGCTGGGGCTGTCGAGTCCGCCGGCGATGGTGAGCAGCGTCGACTTGCCGGAGCCCGAGGGGCCCATGACGGCGACGAGTTCACCGGGGAAGACGTCGAGGTCGATGCCGCGCAGAGCGTGCACCTCGGTGGCACCGCTGCCGTGTACGCGGGTGACGGCCTGCATCTGGAGCACGGGCTGCTGTGACGCCTGTGACTGGCGTGACATCTGGGACTTCTGATCGGACATGGGTGGGTCCCCCTTGGACGTACGCGAACGCACGAGCGGATGTACAGGAGAAAGCGGAGTGGAAGGAGAGTCGGTGGTGCGGAGACGCTCAGAGACGGGCGGCGGGGCGCCCGTCCCGCCCGGCGAGTGGGGCTTCGGCCGGATGAGCGGGCGGAGCCGTCGTCCCGGAGGCTCTGGGAGCGAAGCCCCCGAAGGAGGCTTTCGCCCCGGGAGGCTCTGGAGTGGAGGCTCTTGGAACGGAGGCTCTCGGCACGGCGGTTCGTGGAACGGCAGCCGGTGGACGGGAGCCGGAGGGTGGTGCCGGTAGCCGGTAGCCGGTAGCCGGTAGCCGGTAGCCGGTAGCCGGTAGCCGGTAGCCGGTAGCCGGTAGCCGGAGGGCGGAAGCGGGCCGACGGACGCGTCCGGGCCGGAAGCCGCCCCGCTGGAAGCCGCCCCGCCGGGAGCGGTCGACCGGAGGCCGGTCCACCGCAGCCGCCCCGGGCCGTGTGGGGCGGCGAGCTAGGTCGGTCGTGTGGGTCGTGCGCGTTGTGCGGGCTGCCCTCCCCGTGCGGACGCCGAGGTCGCCGGCTGGGTCGCGGGTGCGATCAGGGGAGGTGTCGCGGCCTTCGTGGGCCCGGCTCCCCGCTCGGCCGCCGCGGAGAGCCTGATGAGCCGCACTTCGCAGTGGTCGAGCCAGCGCGCCTCGGCCTCGGTCTGGAAGATCAGCTGCTCCAGGACGAGCAGCCAGGCCACGTCGTCGCGCTCCTGAGAGCCTCCGCTCTCGATCGCGGCGAGCGCCTGGGCCTTGAGCCGGGTGTAGTCCTGCATCGCCTTCACGGTGTGGTGGCGCTGGGACTGGATGACGTTGCGGATGTCCACGCCGGGTGCGCCGACCGCCATGGCGAGCTTGATCGAGAGCTCGTCGCGGGGCGGGCTGGTCCGGTCCACGGGCGTCTCGAACCAGCTCTTCAGCTCGGTGCGGCCGCTCTCGGTGATGACGTACAGCGCGTGGCCGGCGTCGTCCTCGCCGCTCTGGGCGACCATGCCGTCGCGTTCGAGGCGGTTGAGGGTCGTGTACACCTGGCCGACGTTGAGCGGCCAGGTGGCCCCTGTGCGGGACTCGAACTCCGTACGGAGCTGAGAGCCGTAGCGAGGGCCGTGCTCAAGGAGGGCGAGAAGCCCGTGGCGGATGGACATACTCAGTATGTATACCGAGTATGCCCGTCCTGGCAACCGTCCTGAGGCGGACCCTGGGCATACGTCCTGAGTCGGACGAGAAGATCACCGGCGGCGCAGGCGCACCCCGAGGAAGCCGATTCCCAGCCCCATGAGCGCCATCCCGACCCCCAGCGACAGGGGCGAGATCTGGTGCCTGACCGGCTGCGGGAGGGCCTGAGGCCCCTGGTCGCGAGCCGCGGCGGGCACCGTCCGGATCGGCGTGGGGGTCGGCGGTGCGACGCTCGCCGCAGGCGCCTCCTCCTCCAGTGCCTCGTCCTCCGTAAGGGGGGCCTCCGGTTCCGGCGGGCGCGTACGGGAGGGCGTGGTGGAGGCGGACGCGGGACGCGAAGCGGAGCCGGAAGGGGGCGCGGAACGGGTCGGGGAGTCGGACGCGCGTCCCGGCTTCGCGGACGGTCCGCGGCTGCGGTCCGCGTCCCCCTCCCGCGGAACCTTCCGCCCGGGCCGCGGCCGGCCCTCCCCGGCCGGCCGGCCGGCGAGCGACGAGGCGGCCGTGGGCTTGGCCGTGGGCGTGGGGCGGGGGCTCTCGCGCTCCTCGGCGCTCACAGCCCGCGGGTTCTCGCGCTGGTCCGCCTGCGCGGGGCGCGGACGGCTCTCGCGATCCTCCGCGTGGGCGGGCAGGACGGTCAGTACGGCCAGAGGCGGCAACAGCAAGGAAGCGAACGTGACAGCGCACCGCGTGCGGAGCTTCGGAGCCACCGGGTGACCCCCTCCCGTGCCGGGCTAGCCGAGGTCGAGATACCGATTCGGATATCGGACTCAGCGTCACATGCCATGAGACTTCTGGCATCTCGGGCGGTTGGGCAGTACACCGGACGAGATGACGGCCGTACGCGCATACGAACGGCCCGGCACGCGGTGCGCGTGCCGGGCCGTTCGTGTCCGTGTCACTGGATCGGCGGACCCCGTCCAAGAGCCCGTCCAAGAGCCCCGCCCCGAAGCCCCCCGAAGGCCGATGCCCGCCGAAGCGGGGACGGTCATTCCGGGAACGGCTGCTCAGGGAACGGCTGCTCAGGGGACGGCTGTTCAGACAGTTCCTCGGACGGCTACTCCGGATCGCCGGTGGAGACCTCGATGGTGAAGGAGGCGTTCTCCTCGTCGATGTCCGAGCCGGCGATCGGGAACTGCGAGACGACGACGTCCTCGCCCCACTGGTTGTTCGCCTTCGCCTTCACGTCGAGCTTCCAGCCCATCGTCGCGGCGCACGCCTTGACCGAGAGGATGTCCTTGAAGACGAAGTCCGGAGCCACGACCTTGGACGGGTCGTAGCGGCTCTCGTTGGCGTCGGAGCATTCCTCCGCCTTCATCGTGCGGTGCCGCTCCGGGCCCTTGTGGCCGGCCACGGCCGACTCGCTCGTGCCCGGGTCCGCCGTGCCGCCCTCCGGCTCGTCGTCCTTGTTCAGCGCGATCGCGGTGATCAGACCGCCGATCGCCAGAATGGCGACCGCGATGGCGCCGACGATGACCGGGGTGTTCCGCTTGCCGCCGCCGCCCGCGCTCCCCTGGTGGTGCTGGGGCTGCGGCTGCGGCGAGATCGTGTACGGAGGCGGCGTCGAGGCCATCGGGCCGGACGCGGGCGTCTGGTACGCCGGGGCGGGCGCGGGCGCCTGCGGGTAGCCGTACTGCGGCGTGGGCGCGGGCGTCGGCGGGCCGTACGGGTTCGGCTGGGGCTGGTAGGGCGTCTGCAGGCTCTGCGGCGCCGGCGTCTGCTGGTCCAGCGGCGGGAAGACCGCGGAGCCGACGCCCGCACCGCTGGTCGACGGCGCGCCGCCGATGATGACCGGTGCGCCGGTCTGCCCGGCGCTCGCCACCCGGGCGCACTCGTCGCGCATGGCGGCGGCGCTCGGGAAGCGCTCGTTCGGGTTCTTCTTCAGCGCCCGTGCGACCAGGGCGTCCATCGCCGGGGTGACGGAGCGGTTGATCGAGGACGGAGCGACCGGCTCCTCCTGCACATGCGCGTACGCGATGGCCAGCGGAGAGTCCGCGTCGAAGGGGATGCGTCCGGTCAGCAGCTGGAAGAGCATGATGCCGACGGAGTAGAGGTCGGACCGCGCGTCGACGCCGCGGCCGAGCGCCTGCTCGGGCGACAGATACTGCGGCGTGCCGACGACCATGCCGGTCTGCGTCATGGAGGTGACGCCCGACTGCATGGCGCGGGCGATGCCGAAGTCCATGACCTTGACCACACCGCGCTTGGTCATCATCACGTTGCCGGGCTTGATGTCGCGGTGGACCAGGCCCATCTCGTGGCTGGTCTCCAGCGCGGCGAGCACATCGGCGGTGACCTTGAGCGCCTTGTCCGCCGGCATCGCGCCGTACTGCGCGACGTCCGCCTGGAGCACGGATCCCAGCGGCTGGCCCTCGACGTACTCCATGACGATGTACGGCATCAGCGAGCCGTCGAGCTCGTCCTCGCCGGTGTCGAAGACGGACACGATGTTGGTGTGCGACAGCTTGGCGACGGCCTGCGCCTCGCGCCGGAACCGCTCGCGGAAGGACTGCTCGCGCCCCAGCTCCGTATGGAGCGTCTTGATGGCGACCTGGCGGTCCAGGGCGCTGTCGTACGCCAGGTAGACGGAGGCCATGCCGCCTTCGCCGAGCAGGTCGCGTAGCTGATACCGGCCGCCCGCTACGGAACCACCCGCATAGCGGCCCTGTGCGCCGTCCTGGCTCATGACTGTGCATCCCCCTCGGCGCGAAGGCCCCGTGGCCCGCGATGGTTCGCGTTGATCCGTGCTTCGTCGTACGTGCTTGGTCGTACGTGCTTCGTCGTACGTGATCCGTATTACGGGGCAAGTCTGCCCGAGGGGTCGGACACGTCAAGCCAGGCGCCCGTTCCGTGACCGTACGCACAACAAGCGTCTCGGAAGCGTTACAGGAAACCCATGGAATTTGCATGGCCGAGAGGGCAGAGGGTTTGATGACCGGTCCATCTGTAATCGGACACGCCACGTGAAGGCTGTAGCGTGACGTGACACAGGACCCTTGAGGACCCCAGCGAAGACCCGCACGCATAGTAGGCACGCGGACAGATACGACGGCGAGGACTGATGGCACCCGAACCCGAGGCAAGCGGCGGCGGAGTGCCCGATTCGGTGGATGCCTGGGGCAACGGCGGATTGGTGGGCGACGGCCGCTACCGGCTGACGCACCGCCTCGGCCGCGGCGGCATGGCCGAGGTGTTCGCGGCGGAGGACGTACGGCTGGGCCGCACGGTCGCCGTCAAGCTGCTCCGCGCGGATCTGGCCGAGGACCCCGTCTCCAAGGCGCGCTTCACCCGTGAGGCGCAGTCGGTGGCCGGTCTCAACCACCACGCGGTGGTGGCGGTCTACGACTCGGGCGAGGACGCGGTGGGCGGCCAGACCGTCCCCTACATCGTGATGGAGCTCGTCGAGGGCCGCACGATCCGCGATCTGCTGGTCAACGCCGAGGCCCCGCCGCCGGAGCAGGCGCTGATCATCGTCTCGGGCGTGCTGGAGGCGCTGGCCTACTCGCACCAGCACGGCATCGTGCACCGCGACATCAAGCCCGCGAACGTGATCATCACCCACTCCGGCGCCGTGAAGGTGATGGACTTCGGCATCGCGCGCGCTCTGCACGGCGCGCAGTCGACGATGACCCAGACCGGCATGGTCATGGGCACGCCGCAGTACCTCTCCCCCGAGCAGGCGCTGGGCAAGGCGGTCGACCACCGCTCCGATCTGTACGCGACCGGCTGTCTGCTGTACGAACTGCTGGCGCTGCGGCCCCCGTTCACCGGCGAGACCCCGCTCTCGGTCGTCTACCAGCACGTCCAGGACATCCCGGTGCCGCCGTCCGAGGTCTCGGACGTCTCGCCGCCGGAGCTGGACGGCATGGTGATGCGCTCGCTCGCGAAGGACCCGGACGACCGGTTCCAGAGCGCCGAGGAGATGCGCGGCCTGGTGCAGTACGCGCTGCAGATGCTCCAGCAGCAGGGCGGCCACACGGGCGCGTGGAACACCGGCCCGGTCGAGATGCACGAGGGCCCCGGCACCCCCGCGCGGGGGATGACCGGGCCGACGGCCATGCACCACCCGATGCACGGTGAGACCTCGCAGAGTCCGATCCTGCCGCCGAGGAACCCCGACGACGGGGCGTACGGCGGCGGCTATGGCGGGTACGACGGCGGCCAGCGGGACGGCGGGCGCGGCGGCAAGGGCGGCCGTGGCAAGGCGGTGCTGTTCGCCGTGCTGGCGGTGATCGCTATAGCGGTCGGCATCGCGTTCGCGCTGGACAAGACGGCTGACACCGGCAAGACGCCGAACGACAAGACGTCGGTCACCCAGACGCCGTCGACGCCGCAGGACACGCCGACGCCGACCGACGAGGAGACCGAGCAGAGCGAGTCGCCGGACCCGACGAACGGCAACCAGTCGCCGTCGTACTCGCCGTCGTACCGGCCCTCGTTCACGCCGAGCACCAAGCCGACGCCGACGACCGAGCCGACGGACAAGCCGACGACGGCCGACCCGACCGAGCCGACGGACGACCCGACGACGGCCGACCCGACGCTGCCGACGGACGAGCCGACGACGGACCCGACGGGGAACCCGGCAGACCCGGGCGAGAACAACGGCTGAGGACGCACGCGGGGGCTGCGGCGACTTCTCGCCCGGCCC